>NZ_JAUBQU010000119.1:0-18998 GCF_036701435.1 Microcoleus sp. Pol12A5 | reverse complement strand
TTAGCCGGAATCGCTGGCATTATGACTTTACTTTGCTGCCTCAATATTTGGAGGTACTCTTTGCTAAATTGCGGATTGCTGTGGTGTTCGGTGGCGACTGCGACCGCCCTGGTTCTGTGATTTACAAAACTCACAATCCCCGCGCTTGGAAAAGTTACGAAATCGTCGCCCGCGAGATTGCGAAAGCCTTAGCAGAGATTGGATTTCAGCAAGTTTTTGTCATTCCTGACGACATGAATTTGCCGCAACAACTCAAACAAAACAATATCTATTTAGTGTGGCTGAATACTGGCGGAGTCCAGGGCTACAATCCTGTTTGTCACACTCCCGCATTGTTGGAAATGTTGGGAATGCCTTATGTCGGTCACAATCCTTTAAATAGTTCAACTTTAGATAACAAACACGCTTTTAAGCGGGAACTGCAATCAGTCGGAATTAAAACTGCTCCATTTATGACTTGGCATCCTTCTCAAGGGATCTTGCAGCCTAATTTGCATCAGCGTTTTGCCATTGCTTTTGGTGACTATCAAGGACCGTTTGTTGTTAAACCAGTCTCCGGTCGCGCTTCGCTGCACGTTCATTTTGTAGACAAGATTGAGGGTTTGTCTCAGGCGGTTTCGGAAGTTCACCGAGACACTCACAATACTGCTTTAATTGAAAAGTATTTGCCGGGACGAGAATTTTGTGTAGCGGTCTGCGGCTATGTTACTTATGCTAAAGGCAGATTTTATAAAAATACCAAACCTTTTGCTTTTTCGACTGTAGAGCGGGTGCTGGAGCCGGAAGAACGCATATTTACTTCTATGGATCAAAAGGCGATTACTGCCGACCGAGGACGGTTGATGGGCGGTGACGAACCTGAACTAAAACAAGAGTTAATTGAGTTAGCTCGAAAAATTTATTGGGAGTTTAGTTTGAACAGTTTGGTGCGGATCGATGTCCGAAGTGATGCTGATGGCTCGCTTTATGTTTTGGAAGCAAATCCCAAACCGGATCTGAAACACCCAGGGGAAAATGTGACGAGTTTGGTAGCTTTAGGTTTGGCGGAATACGGGATGAGTTATAACGATTTAATTTTTAGTTTACTGGCGGATAGGTTGGATTATTTGTTGACTCAGCATATCCAAATTATTCCTCATATTGTGGATTTGCTTCATTAATCGGACTGGCAGGTTGCGCTGGGCGCACCTTACCTATAAACAAAAGGGCTTTGTAAAGAAATATAAATTGTTGAGCAAAGTGAACACAGGTTGGCAAGTTGTGATAGCTTTGAGTAAGATAGCGATTTGTAGATGTCCATTTTTCTGTCAGCATTTTCTGTCAGCATCAAAGTCACTCAATTTATATTAATTAGATAAAACAAATGCAAGCATTACTTTTATTTATAGGATTTGGAGGCGGGGCATTAGTCTGCTGGCTAATTTTGAATAAGCGAAATTCACGCAATTTGGTGCGGATGAAGGGTTCGCAGGAGGCTATATCGAATTTGGCGGCTCAGTTGGATGCCCGAAATTCGGAATTGCGGCAAAAGGTTCATAATGAAAATAAGTTAAATTCTGAATTATCCCAGTTGCAAAGTCGGTTTGAGGCTGTGACTCGCGAGCAAGATATTTTAAAAAATCAAGTGTCGGAAATGGAAGATTTTTTGGCAGGAATTGCCCAAGATCGCTCGCAAATTGATGCTCTGATTGCTGATTTGCAGTTTCAGCTAGAAAATGCTCAACAAGCTGAGTCGCAGTTAGCAGAAGTGGCAGAACTTAAAGATCGGTTAGAAGTTGCGGAGCAGGAGCGATCGCAGCTTAACGCTCAATTGCTGGAAAAGCAAGCAGAGTTAGAGGCGGTTGATGCAGAACGTTCTCAATTTCAGGCTCTGCTGTCTGAATTTGAGACTCAGTTGGAAACGGCTAGCCAAAGCCGATTGCAGGTACAGTACCAGTTGTCGGAAATTCAAATTAAGTTCGATCGCTCCACTGAAGAGCGGGAGCAACTTCAGTCTCAACTGTCGGGTTTGCAAACTCAACTGCAATTAGTCGAAGCAGAGCGATCGCAATTTACTTTGGAATTGTCAGAGCTACAAGCTCAATTGGAGAGTGCAGAGCAAGAACGCGAAATACTCAACTCTCAATTGCAAACCGCTCGCGAACAAGCACAGCAACCTCCATTTGAATTATTAGAACTGCAAAGACAGTTAGAAGCTGCTAATTTGGATAAAACGCAGTTAAACTCTCAAGTTCAGGAAGTACAAATTCAATCCGAAATGGTTGTTTTAGAGCGAGAGAGACTGCTGGCTAAGTTGTCAGAATTGGAGTCTCAGATACATCGCAAGGAGGGAGATAGCTCGCAACTCCAGTCTCAGTTATCAGAATTGCAAGCTCAATTAGAAACTGCTAACACCGAACGATCGCACCTTTATTCTCAATTGTCGGAATCCCAAAGTCAAATCGAGACAGCCAACCAGAGCCAAACTCAACTTCAATCTCAAGTATCCCACTTAGAAGCTCAGCTAGATAGCCTGCATCAAACTCGCTCTGAATTAGAATCTCAGCTAGAAACAGCTAACACAGAACGCTCGCAACTTTATTCTCAACTCTCGGAAATTCAAAGTCAAGCCGAGACAGCCAACCAGAATCAAAATCAACTTCAATCTCAAATCTCGGAGTTAGAGCACCACTTAGAAAGTGTGCGTCAAAATCGCTCTGAATTGGAATCTCAACTCACTTCTCAAATCTCGCAATTGCAAAGTCAAACCGAGACAGCCAATCAGAATCAAACTCAACTTCAATCTCAAGTATCCGAGCTAGAAGAACAGTTAGAAACTGTGCGTCAAAGTCGCTCTGCATTGGAATCTCAGCTAACTTCTCAAATCTCGGAATTGCAAAGTCAAATCGAGACAGCCAACCACAATCAAGCTCAACTTCAATCTCAAGTATCCGAGCTAGAACATCACCTAAATAGTGTGTATCAAACTCGCTCTGAATTAGAAGTTCAGCTAGAAACAGCTAACACAGAACGATCGCACCTTTATTCTCAACTCTCGGAATTCCCCGCTCAAATCGAGACGGCCAATCAGAATCAAAATCAACTTCAATCTCAAATCTCCGAGTTAGAACATCAGTTAGAGAGTGTGCGTCAAAGCCGCTCTGAATTGGAATCTCAGCTCACTTCTCAAATCTCGCAATTGCAAAGTCAAATCGAAACAGCTAATCAAAATCAAACTCAACTTCAATCTCAAGTATCCGAATTAGAAAATCAGTTAGAAAGTGTGCGTCAAAGTCGCTCTGCATTGGAATCTCAGCTAGAAACTGCTAACAGAGAACGATCGCGCCTTTATTCTCAACTCTCGGAAACTCAAAGTCAAATCGAGAGAGCCAACCACAATCAAGCTCAACTTCAATCTCAAGTATCCGAGTTAGAACACCAACTAGAGACAGTTTATCAAGAACGCTTGCTGCTAACATCGCAACTTTCCGAAGAGGGCGATCGACAATCTGAGCATTTTGACTCGGAATCAAAGCAAATTGAAGCATCTACTTCTAATCCCAAAGTTTTGAACAGTAAAAAATTTGTTGTTTCTCAGCAGGGTCAAGGCGATTATACTACTATTAGCGAAGCGCTGAAAAATGCAGCACCGGGCACGCGCATTGACGTGCATCCAGGCGTTTACCGCGAAAGTTTAATTCTCGACAAATCGGTAGAAATTATCGGCAGCGGAGAGGTCGCTCGCATTGTGGTTGAAAGTATCAACTCAAACTGCATTAAAATGGCAACTGACCGTGCTTTAGTGCGGGGGTTAACCCTGAGCGCGACAGGGAAATATTACGCTGTAGATATTCGCAAAGGCGAGTTAATCATAGAAGACAGCGATCTCACTTCTGCGGACTATTCTGTGGTGGGAATTTGCGGCCCTGATGCAAATTCTATTCTCCGCCGCAGTCAAATTCATGATGGGGTATGGAACGGAATTTTTATATCGGATAATGCGAAAGCAACGGTGGAAGATTGCAGTATTTTTGACAACGGCAGTTTGGGAATAGGTGTCGGATTGGGAGGAAAATTGATCGTGCGCCGGTGTCGGATTAATGGTAATGAAGGTGAGGCGATCGGCATTTACAGAGATGGCATTGCTACCGTGGAAGATAGTGATTTAACGGGCAATCCTGGAGGTGCTTGGCGCATTGCAGATAACGGATACCTGCGCGGCAAAGGAAATCAAGAATAGAAGAAGGAAGAGGGAAGTTCGGCAACGAGCACTGTACAAGATGTAACGGATGTCAGGAAGAAGGAACAAGGAAGAGAAAAAAGGGAAGAGAATTCCTAATTAGCGATTCCAAATCCCCGATTGCCAATTACCAATTACCAATTACCAATTACCAATTCTAAATGCCTAACAATCGAGCTGGATTGTGTTTCATCATTAAATCAATTTCGTGCGGAGAAATGCCTTCACCTATCAATTTTTCCACAAATAATTTGTAACCTTCCGCAGGCAAAGGATCGGGTTTCCTTCCTAAATCCGTGCTGAGAACAAAATGCTCTGCTCCGATTAGTTTAATCGCTGCTGCCATCTTACTAATAGAAACTTGATGCCAGTTTTTGTGACCGTCATCAGCGGCATTGTCTCCCATCAAATCGTTGACAAATGCGAGTTCTAGAAAAGCTCCCATCTGGGCGGCTGTTTGCATATTTTCTAGGGACAAACCGGGTACATCTGCCATTGCGTGGGTAATCAGGATGTTCTTAATGTTGAGCAGGTTGGCTTCAGCTACAACTGCCATCACTTCTTCTGAGGAAATATGACCAGTTTCCAATACCAAATTATCTTTGGCTACCATCTTCAACACCGCTGCTGTTTCCGGTAGAACCTTGCCATTTTCCGCAACTTTAATCCCCATTCCCGATTTGTGAAAAACCTGGAAGTGATGCTCAGCATCAACTGTTGGCAGCCACACTACTTTACCGTATTTGCCCCCGACGCGGTGCATTGCGTCTACAGCGTCGGGATTAATGCCACCGACAGCATGATTGAGAACAACTCCTCCGAAAACTTCGATTTCTGGTACTATTTTATTAACCAAAACTGCCCGCGCTGCTGTGCTGGCATAATGATTTTTCAATACCACAGCTTTCATCTTCGCCCTAGCAGCTAATTTCGCTACTTCAAAATCATCCAACCTGCGGGGAATCACATCAGGAGAAGAATGAATGTGAAAGTCGATCGCACCTTCGATCGTACTCTTTGGCAAATTGACCATCGGCGAATCTCCGACAGCATAAACTGGCAGACAAAACCAATAGCAAACCATCCAAACTAACGTAAAAAAAACAGCTTGCATTCATCCCCTCTGCGTTCTCTGCGCCCTCTGCAGTTCATTTTCTCTTAATTCTCTAAAATAAAAGATTTAACCGCATTTGCTAAAGCTTCTGCATTCTCTTCGTGCATACCCAAAGAACCGGGAATAACTCGCGATTCAACACCCGGTAATTCCGTTAATGCTTCCATTTCAGCCTTTGATTTTGGCGGCGCATTCTCAGCAATTACAACCATCACCGGCACTGCTAATTGTTGAAAATTATCTGTAAATTCCGATCGCACTTTAGCCGGATCTAAACCACCAGTCACAAAGGCAGCGGGACCGTAGCGAGCACCGGGTTTTTGCGTGATTTTCCACTTATTTTGAATGAAGTCGGGCGTGACTTTTGCAGCATCCACATAGACGTGACGCCGATACATCAAACTCAGGAAAGACGGCGCAGTGTTTAGTTTGTATAGGAATTGTCCCAGTAAGGGCGATCGTACTAATTCTCTCACAATTCTATGCCACCCGCTTTGCTGTTTGCTCATCGTCCGCAAAGGCCCGCGCCAAGTCGGCGCAGCTAACACAATCTTTGACCAAACATTAGGCTTTGATTGCACTAATTGCATCACATAACCCGCAGCGTGACCTGCTGCAACTACAGCAACTGGGCTATTAAAAACTGACTCAACAAAATCTTTCAGAAATTGATGGTACAATTGCGGTTGATAGTCGGTTCGCGGGCGATCCGATTCGCCAAAACCAGGCCAATCTAAGCTCACCACTTGAAAGTTAGAAGCTAACAATTCTGCTAAAGGACGCATTTCTTCTCGCGTGGAAACTGTACTGAAAGCAGGCAGCAGCAATACAGGATTTCCCTGTCCTCTGGTTTCATAAATAACTTTGATTTGCGTTTCTTTCCAATTCCAGAGATATTCTTGAACTGCGGCGGGATAGTTGCCAGAACCGGATTTTGTTAAATTTGTAGTTTGAGTCATAACTGTTTATTCTTTTAATTTGCTTCGGCTTGCTTGTTCAATTCACAAGCAAGTGCCTTATTTTTCATCATTTGAAAGATGTTGTAAAATCCGTTAGCGCGGGAAGGTGTCAGACTCACATTCAATCCGGTGTCTTGAATAAAATCTGGGGTAATGGTGACAATTTCAGCAGGCGTTAATCCGCTCAAACCTTCCACCAGCAAGCCAACTAATCCTTTGACTAACTGAGCGTCTGAATCGCCTTGATACAATACTTTTCCGTCTGCCAAATTTGCAGTAATATAAACTTGCGACACGCAGCCAGAAACTTTGTTTTCCGGCAGTTTGTCGCTTTCGGGAAATGCTGGGAGTCGCTTGGCATACCACAGCAGTTGTTCGTAGCGCTGTTTTGGATCGGAGTGTCGCTGAAAGCGCTGGACGATTTTAGCTAGGGCTGCGGGTAGCGCGGTGTTTGCGGACATGATTCACTCGTAGCGGTTTACTTCGTTAATATTATACATTTAATTTTGCCGGCGGGTGCGATCGCCTGCTCATCTGCTCCCACTGAAGCCGTATTCAGGTGAATCGGTTATTGTTATTGTAGTTAACGAGTTAGAGCATTCAAAACAGAGGAAATATGGTATTTAGTGCTGTTAATGAAGATTGGTGTCCAGTCGTAATGAACCGCGAAACGCGCAGAATAGTTAAAAGCTGGCAGCCAGAGGGCTTGAATGTATTAGAAATATCCGGCAATAGTTGGGGGAATTGGGAGTCTTTCAAAAGCTATAAATCACTTAAGTATCCCGATTTTGATATTTGCGAGTCTTGCCTTGATGAAACATTTGATTTAATAATTGCCGAGCAGATATTTGAACATTTACTTTGGCCTTACCGCGGAAAAAATATATATAGAATGCTCAACAGCAAGGGATATTTTTTAATAACCACACCCTTTTTGATTCGCATTCACGATTGTCCTACAGATTGCTCTCGCTGGACAGAAACTGGCATCAAATACTTGCTTGCTGAATGCGGTTTTAATTTAGAAAGCATTCAAACAGGAGCCTGGGGAAACCGAGCTTGTGTGGTGGCAAACTTTGCCAGGTGGAAGCTTTACAATCCCTCCATTCATTGGCTCGCAAACGAGCCAGATTTTCCCTTGGTAGTTTTGGCCATCGCACAGAAATAACTCGGCAAAAAGACGATTTTATCGAAAAACAAAGCGGTATAATATATTGTGAAAAAACTCTGGCTACAACATCGCATTTTTCCGGCAGTCATCTTCTTAGGATTGGGTTTGCTGTTCACCATCGCCCTTTCGCTTTCTTTTGGTGCGGTATCCATGAGTGCCGATCAATTGTGGCAAGCATTTCTGCACCGAGGTGATGCTGCCAATCAGACTATTTTATGGGAATTGCGTTTGCCCAGAGTTGTGGCAGCGCTGACGGTTGGTGCGGCTTTAGGAATGTCGGGGGCGTTGCTGCAAGGTTTGCTCCGCAACGGTTTAGCAGATCCTTTTGTATTAGGAATTTCGGCTGGTGCGGGGTTGGTTGCGATTACCATGCTGACTTTGGGAATATTTCAAACTTGGGTGCCTTTGGCGGCTTGGATAGGTGCTATTTTAACTTCGATGCTGGTCTACTTTTTGGGAAAAACTAAAACTGGCATTTCTGTTGAACGTTTGGTTTTAGCCGGTGTGGCTGTGAGTTCTCTGTTCGGGGCAATACAAACTACACTGCTGCTGTTAGCTGAAGACAGCCGTTTGCAAGCTGCTTTGAATTGGTTAATCGGTAGTTTGAACGGTCGCGGTTGGTCGGATTTGCAGGTTGCTTCACCTTATATTTTGACTGCTTTGCTGTTAGGATGTTTTTTAGGGCGCTCGATAAATTTGCTGGCTTTGGGCGACGATTTAGCTGTTGGTTTGGGGGTTTCGCTGGTACGATCGCGCTTGTTGATTGGGGGTGTTGCTACTTTGCTAGCTGCGAGTGCTGTCAGCATCGGCGGATTGATTGGTTTTGTGGGATTGGTTGTGCCTCACGGGGTGCGTTTGTTGGTGGGTAATGATTATCGGTTTGTATTGCCGCTGAGTGCGATCGGCGGTGCTTGGGTGTTGGCTTTTGCTGATTTTTTGGCTCGTTTGGGTGCGGTAGAATTGCCTGTGGGTACGGTGACGGCTTTGTTGGGTTCTCCGCTGTTTGTCTGGCTGCTCTATCGGCGTTCTAGTTATTAAGAAGAAGGAAGAAGGAAGAAGGAAGTTCGGCAACTAGCAATGTACGGGATGTAACGGATGTCAGGAAGAAGGAAGACGCAAAATTAATTACCGATTATCCATAACCAATAACCCATAACAAAATATAATGTCTTTAGAAATTCAAAATTTAACTGGTGGTTACGGCGAAGTTGCGATCGCCCGCAACATCACTTTATCTTTACAACCTGGTGAGTGGTTGAGTCTCATCGGTGCCAACGGTTCTGGTAAGTCTACTTTCTTGAAGTTAGTTAGCCGCATCCTAATTCCGCAGCAAGGAAGTGTGTTGCTTGATGGCAAAGCAATTCATACTCAACCTGCTGCTGTTGTCGCTCAAAAATTAGCGATTTTGCCGCAGCAGCAAACAGTACCGGAAGGTTTGACTGTAAAGCAATTAGTTAGTTTGGGGCGTTCTCCTCATCAGGGTTGGTGGCAGTGGGAATTGAGCAAGGAAGATGCGGAAAAGGTGGAAGTTGCTATCAGTCAAACTGGGATTGAGGAATTTCGCGATCGGCCTGTCGAACAACTCTCAGGAGGCGAACGCCAGCGCGCTTTTCTCGCCTTAGCTTTGGCTCAAAACCCGCAAGTTTTGCTATTAGATGAACCTACGACTTATTTAGATATTTGCTATCAGTTGCAATTGTTAGATTTGCTTGATCAACTCAATCAAAAACACAAGTTGACGATTATTACCGTGTTGCATGAAATTAATTTAGCTGCTAGATACAGTTCGCGGATTGCTATGTTAAATAAAGGAGAACTTTTTTCTGTAGGAACTCCGGCACAAGTTTTAACTCCTGATAATTTAGCTAAGACTTTTGGCGTAGAAGCTATAATTTTAGAGACTTCTGTAGGCTTGCAGATTTGTGCGATCGCTCCCACTCTTCACACTTAATCCTTGTATGATAAGTATAACCTTGCCCTCGCACTAAGTTCTCAATTTCTTCCTAATTATTTCTATTAACTGATTGTCACAATCCGCTGTTCTATCTGAGTGCCACAGGCTTTAAACTATTGCTTAGTAGTGGTTCCAAAGGGTAGAATAAAAATTAAGAGATACTTAAAAAATCCGATTTCAGGCAATAAGTGCGGTTTTTTATACAAAATCTACCGTAAACTATTGATATTTAAATACTTAAGCGCTAAAGTGCGATCGAACTTCCCGTCAATTCTGTCTCAACCTGGTCTAAACTCGGTGTAACTCCAGCCAAAACTATGTACAAAACTTTGTTTTATCGTACCGCTATCCTGTTGCTGAGTTTAGCATTTACCGCTTGCTCCGCCGCCACTTTACCCCAAATTCAGCAATCAACTCCTGCTGTTTCGCCAGCCAATCAACCACAAACAACTAACAGCGAATCAGCACAAAAAGTTGTAGCTTTAACACCTTTAACCGCCGATATTATCCATCAACTCGACCCAACCAAACTTGTGGGAATTCCCGGCAGCGCATTAGTCAGCAGCAACCCCAAATTTACAGGAATTACCGCAGTCACTACCGAACGCACCCCTCCTAATTTGGAAAAAATCATCGCATTGAAACCAAATTTGGTCGTAGGTGCGTCGGGATTTCACGACCAAACAATGCAAAAATTGCAGCAGCTTGGAATAAAAACTTTACTTACTCAAGTTGATAGCTGGAAATCCCTAGAAGAGTTAACAACTACTTTAGCTAAATCCCTCAATACAAATCCAGAACCTCTGTTAAAACGCTACCAAACATTTTTAGCAGACATCCCAAATCAAAGCCCTGCCACTTTAGTTTTGGTAAGCAGACAACCGATTTTATCTCCAAATCAAAGCAGTTGGGCTGGAGATTTGCTGGGTAAGTTTAACGTGAAAAATGTCGCCGCCCAGTTGCAAGGAGATAGCCCTGTTCGAGGCTACGTGACGCTTTCAGCGGAAAAGGTTTTAGAGGCTAATCCTGAAATAATCATTATAGTCGATCGGGAAGAAGGAATTTTAGACCAATTTAAATCTGATTCATTTTGGAATCAACTAACAGCCACTAAAAATAATCGAGTTTACGTTTTTGACTACTACGGATTGGTCAACCCAGGGAGTATCGAAAAAATTGAGCAAGCAACTGCTCAACTTAAACAAGTTCTAGCTAAAAAGTAGAGGGGGTTACAACAACTGAAAGAAGTAAGTCATTACTAAAACCCCAGTTTAACTAGGAACTGTTGAAGAAACCTTGCTAATTACACTGTGGGTAATAGCTGTAGAAGCCGTAAAAGCAGACCCGATTTTGATAGATCCAAAATCTATATAAATGCTGGAACAGATTGACTACCATTTCTCTAAAAGTGAGAAAGGGCGCAGCGATCGGAAACCTGGTTTTTGATCCTGACTTCCAATGCTGTTCGATCGATCGCCCTTACACCGGTAAAAGCGGCACACCGCGCAACTGCCGCAGGGAATTGATACAAACCGGGCAGTCGCAGCCAAACATCGCCACGGCCGCATCGCTTTCTTCTTCCGAAAAATCCAGCATCGCCGTCTGTTCGTCAGCAGGGCGCTGCCAAGCGATCGTCGGTTTAGAATCTGAAGCAGCGGTTTTGGCGGGGAGTCGCACGCAAGTCAGACGCTGAGTGTGGGGCGATCGCACGCAGCGGGGCGAATCAGCCGATTGGCTTGGTGTTTCGCCAATTTGAGCGGGATTTGCGATCGCGCTCAAAGACATCAGAGATCCAAACAGCGTCGGACTTACAAGTAAAGTGAGGAGCAATCTATTCATTTGTCGTCCTTAAGAACTTCAACGTACACATTAGCCCATTATCTGTTGCAATTCAACAAGGTTTTTGTCCCCCATCAGTATGATTTGCCGTTATTAAGGCTTAAAATCCCAATATTTACCGCCCAAAACTTCAACAATTATTCGGGTATTAGCAACCAGCATTTTCTGATAAGTATCACCTTCGCTCCTCAGTTTAAGATTTGTTGCAATTTGAGTAAGTTTAGCTTGCCAGTGATAACAAATTCATCCAAGGCGGGTAAACTGATTTCAGCAAGGGTTACTCGAAGCAGCGAAAAAATTTACCTCAGAAACCAGGTGGGGAGTGATGAGTACAGTTTTAGTGGTGGAAGATTCCCGCAGTCAGCGGGAGTGCATTTCACATCAGTTGAGATGCAGCGGATTGAATGTAATTCAGGCATCTGACGGTGTGGAAGCGCTAGATAAAATTGAGAAAAATTGCCCTGATTTAGTATTATTAGATGTCATAATGCCCCGTCTAGACGGTTACGGTGTTTGTCGTTTAATTAAAGCTAATCCCGAAACTCGGAACATACCGATCGTATTTTTAACAGGGAAGGGACAGCAGTTAGCTTTATTTTCCCGGGCGATCGATCGCGCCGAGGCTTATGTTAGCAAACCTTGGCAGCCAAGGGAACTTTTGGCAACGATCAAAAAAGTTTTGCTCAATGCCCATATTAAGTTCGATCGAGCTTCTGCTGAGGCTTGGACGGAATACGGAATTTTAAACTTAAATACAGTCGAACTTTATCAAAGCCACGCCGATGCTTGGACAAAATACAGCGCCCAAATTATTAAATTGTACGATTCCAGCTTAGCAGCTTTCGAGCAAGCGTTGGCAATTGAACCGAGTCACTCGAATGCAAACAAGTATCGCAACCGAGTCCAGACAATCCGGGCAATTTTGATGAAAAAATTAGAGCAAACTAAACCTTGCAAAGTGTGCGATTATTATTACGGTAAGGATGGCATCACTTGTGCAGTGCATCCGCCTGGTCGCCCTCAAGAAGTGTGTCGTGATTGGGAATTTAATTAAACAAAAATGAAAACAAATAACCGTGCTTACTTAGAAACCTTGTTGCAAGAAAGAAACGAATATCCCGAAAGAATGGCTGAAATTGATGAAAAAATTAATGCCACTTTCCGCAAAAATTACGCCATTTTAGTAATGGATATGTCGGGATTTTCGCGCACGACAGTCCGCTACGGAATTATTCATTTTTTGGCAATGATTCACCGGATGCACGGAATTGTCAAACCGATAATTTCCGAATACGGTGGCACTGTAGTTAAGGAGGAAGCAGACAATATTTTTGCAGTTTTTGCTGATGTAAAAGCGGCGGTGGAAGCTGCGATCGACTCTGTGAAACACACGGCGGCTGTCAACACGACACTGCCGCCGGAAATGGATATTTACCTCTGCATTGGTATCGGCTGTGGCGATGTTTTGATGCTGGAAGGAGAGGATATGTACGGTTCAGAATTTAATCTAGCATCGAAGCTGGGAGAGGATCTGGCGGAACGGGGAGAGATTTTGCTCACCTCAGCAGCCTTTGAAAAATTGGAAGGTGATAAGCAAGATTGGGAAAGAGTGGATTTTTCGATTTCGGGTTTGGAGTTGGTGGCGTACAAGCGGCTGTAATCAAGTTAATTTCTGTTGTCTTCTCGTTCTTTACCATGCTGGAAAATGAGAACATGACTTGCGTCAGCCTTGACTAGAAACCCGGTTTCTTCGCAGATATCGGGCGACTCAGCCATTTTGATAGAAACCGGGTTGATGAGGCTATATTTTTAGAGAATATCGAATTTAAATAAAATTTAAAATCAGATGATTGAGGAATACAAAACTTGGCAATCTATCAATTTATCCGCTATTGGACAGCGGCTGGCTTGGCTGCAGCAACAGCCAGACACAGTTATTTTTTGCAAAGAGTCTGGTGTTCACTATGTTGCAGTCACAAAAGAGCGATCGCACATTAAGCTATCTTTAGTAGAAAAAGTAAATCAGCACACAGATTTACTGCAATCTATTTTCGATTTCAACAATCCTTTACATTTAGTGTCGGAATATACTCAGGCGATGATGTTAGGTTTAGTGTGGCAAAGCCAACCTCAAAGAATCTACATAGCTGGATTTGGCGGTGGCAGAGTTCCCTTAGTTTTGCACCACTATTTGCCGCAAACTTTTATAGAATGTGCAGAGATCGAGCCGATCGCGATCGAAGCAGCTACACAGTGTTTTGGGGTGAAATTAGACGATCGGCTAACTGTAACAATTCAAGACGGCCGAGAGTATTTAGAGCAGCAAAAATCAGATACTCAGTACGATATCATCATGATCGACGTAGCCTTTGGCAACGGCTACTTTCCGCACCGCCTATCCACCAAAGAATTTTATCAAATCTGCGAAAAACACTTGTCCAGCGAGGGAGTTGTACTAGCAAATCTGCTGCACAGGGATCAGTTTTATGCCGAAAAAATCAGGACTTTTCAAAGTGTGTTTTCTCAGGTGTGCCTGTGTGTTTGCCAGGAAAGTAATAGCATTTTGATTGGTAGCAACAGCCAGGTTTTGGAGAAAGATGAGATTGTTGCTAAGGCAAAATATTTGCAAGATAGCCATCAATTTTCATTTCCATTAACAGACAGGGCGCTTGAGGTAAAAGTAGGTAGAGAATTGGCAGAGGCGGTACCTACTTTAGACAAAGCTCAAATTTTTTATGACGATTCGCCGCCCGCTGGTTATTTTGATTGCTGGTTATTCTGATATATATAATAAGTCCCAGTTTACTCTTTGTGGAACAGGCCGGAAAGCGTGTTGCTGATACGAAGTTGAGATCACTCAGGGATTGAAAGAGACTGCGGGATGAAATTGCCCTCCGAGTGCGATCGGATATAACCATCGACAATAGGAAAACTGAGGACACGGCATTGCCGTTTCCCTACCCCAACATAATCAATCTTCCTCGATAAGAGATATAACCATCGCCCGATTAATTGTAGGGAAACCGCACGGCGTCATCTCCTGACTGTAGGTAATATCAATTCCGATACCACCGGATTTGATATAACTCCTATTTCATATATTCAACCATCTGCTGTTCCAGCTTAGCCAACAATGTATCCACATCGGTTGCAGCTTCCTCAAAACAAACAGGAGGTTCAGGCTTAGGTTCAAAAAAAATTAACTTAATTTGACCTTCCCCGATCGCCAAAATCGCCACTTCTGTCTCAGGCTTGTGAGCGTTCAACACACCTACAACTTCCTGAATATGACTTCTCACTTGACGGTTCAACTCCTCAACCGCCTCTTTCTTACAATACACAAAACGCGCAGTTTCTGCCACATCAATTGCCAAAATCTCCTCGCTTTCCTCTCCCCTTTCTAGAAATAGCCCCCAAGCCAAAGCAGCCAATTCATTTTGATTAGCTTTCACGAATTTATCTAATTTGCGGCTCCAGCTATTTTCGTTGGGTTTGGACTCAGGGCTATCAAATAGAAACATTTTCTCTTCTTGTTTGTATAAACTAATATTTTACACTCAGCAGTCAGCAGTCAGTTGGGAGTTGGCAGTTGGCAGTTGACTGTTGTCATTAGTTAGCCATGCCCAATGCCCCATCCCTAATTACAAATTAGCAATTCCCAATTACCCAAAACCGCTGCGTTTCTATCTTATACCAGATTGCACGCGCCAGAGCGCCGCATAAATTCCGTCCTGTTCGATCAGTTGTTCGTGCTGCCCCGATTCTACCACTAGCCCTTCTTCCATGACACAAATGCAATCGGCATTGCGGACAGTAGAAAGACGGTGGGCGATCGCAATTGTAGTGCGATTCTTGGTGATTCGTTCAAGCGATCGCTGAATTGCGGCCTCAGTCTCGTTATCCACCGCTGAAGTAGCTTCGTCAAGAATCAAAATCGGCGGATTCTTCAAAACAGCCCTCGCAATTGCAATTCGCTGCCGCTGACCCCCCGACAATTTTTGACCGCGTTCCCCTACAATAGTGTTGTAACCGTCCGGCAATTGTACGATAAACTCGTGCGCTTCTGCAATTTTCGCAGCATTTACTATCTCTCGATTGCTTGCTTCAAAACTGCCGTAAGCAATATTTTCCGCAACCGTACCGTGAAACAAAAACACATCTTGACTCACCAATCCGATCGCTCTCCGCAAATCTTTTAAATTCAGGTTATTTAATTCTATCCCGTCGAGATAAATATTGCCGTACTGTACCTCGTACAGCCTCAAAATAAGCTTCACCAGCGTACTTTTTCCCGAACCAGTAGCCCCAACAATCGCAGTAGTTTTTCCTGCCGGCAGAGTCAAGGAGAAATACTGCAAAATCGGCTTTCTTTGATTGTAAGAAAAAGTAACATTTTTAAATTCCAACTCACCCTTAATCGAACTAACGGGCCGCCGAATATCACCCGTGTGAATTGCGATCGGAGTATCCAACAAATTCATCACCCGATTAGTAGAAGCCATTGCGCGCTGGTATTGATCCAGAGTATCTCCCAGACGAGTCAGCGGCCACAGCAACCGCTGGGTCAAAAACACCAAAACGCTGTAAGTTCCCACAGACAACCGGCCCGCCACCACCTCCAAACCGCCCAGAAATAGCGTTGCAATAAACCCCAAGAAAATCACAACCCGAATCAGCGGAATAAAAGCGGCCGAAAGTACGATCGCCCGTCGGTTGCTTTCGCGGTAAGCTTGGCTTTGTGCTTCGATGCGCTGAATTTCATAATCTTCGGAAGTAAAACTTTTAATAGTAGTAATTCCCATTAAATTATTCGACAGTTGCCCGTTCAGAAAACTCACCTTTTCCCGCACATCAGCATAGAGAGGAGCGAGGCGATTTTGAAAGGCGATCGAACCCCAAATAATAAAAGGTATGGGCAGCATAGACAGCCCAGCAACAAGAGGAGATGCCGCAAAAAAAGCCGCGCCAATCACAACAACCGTTGTCATTACCTGAATTATCTCATTAGCGCCGTCGTCCAAAAAACGTTCGAGTTGATTGATATCATCATTGAGAATAGAAATCAAACCGCCCGTGCTGCGTTCTTCAAAATAAGCTAATTCTAATTCCTGCAAATGGCTGTAAGCTTCCAGACGCAAATCGTGCTCAATATCCTGAGCCAAATTGCGCCACAAATAATCATAGGCATATTCAAAAAGAGATTCCAACGTCCAAATAACCGCGCTCAAAAAAGTGATAATTGCCAGTTGCCAAAAGACATCTTTTATGCCCCACTGAGCGAGGATAGAATCTTGCTGTTTCACCACCACATCAACGGCAATACCGATTAATGCTGGCGGTGCTAAATCGAAGAATTTATTCAGCAGCGAACAGATACTTGCCAGCCAAGCTTTCAGGCGGTAGCGGCGGCCGTACTTCAGCAGCCGCTTTAGGGGATGGAC
This sequence comes from Microcoleus sp. Pol12A5, assembly GCF_036701435.1. Lineage (NCBI taxonomy): Bacteria > Bacillati > Cyanobacteriota > Cyanophyceae > Oscillatoriales > Microcoleaceae > Microcoleus > Microcoleus sp. Pol12A5. Next base: position 2,301 of record NZ_JAUBQU010000119.1, on the reverse strand, counting down.
AGGTTTTGATGGATTTGGTGATGCTTGAGAATCATTCATAGGGCATGGGGCATCGGAAATAGGGCCGAGAATTAAAAATTAGTAGGGTGATCCGCGCGCACCTTACCCTTGTTTAATTTTTAATTCTCAAATGCCCTGTTCCTAGGCTTTAAATGTTAACACTGGCTTCATTTTAGCGACTACACCAACTATTTGCGCCTCAACCTGAACGTCAATTACTGGGTCAACTACCCAGCATCAAGCGGAGTACCGCTATGATGTGGGCTTGTATCTGAACTCCACCGCAATTCCGAAAACCTTTGCAGGATTTGGGCTTTGGTTTCACCGCTCGATACATCAGGGGATGCTGACAAGCTCCCCGTGCTCATCCAGTCTTGCCGGACAAGCAACGCTCTCATTGCAATATTTCGCGCACCAACCAAATCAGCGTGTAACTCATGACTACAACATTCGCATCGAAACAATAGTCCTTTGTTTGGTCTATTAGCATCCGAAGTATGTCCACATTTAGGACAACTTTTCGATGTGTAATGAGCCGGAACTTTAGTTGCTAACGAACCATTTAGATTGGCTTTGTAGTCGATATATCCGTGCAATTCGGCATAAGACCATTTAGCTTTATTTCGATTAGCTCTACGTCTCTTTTTGCTTGCCGTCTTGCTCGATTTTCTCCTAGTCCTGTCCCGTATTCCGGTGAGGTTTTCTAGTCCAATTAGGGTGTTAGGTTTGGCAATATCCTTACTGATCTGGTGGTTTACATCAGCGATAAACCGTCTTTCTTTCCCAGACAAAGCGATTAGTCTTCGCTTCGCTGAACGAGTGTCTTTACGCTGAAGAGTCATCCGTGCTTTATGGTAGCGGTTAGCTTTATGTATAGCATTCTTCCCTGAGTAGAATTTAGCCTTATTTTGCAAGTCTATTTCCACCGCTAAGTAGCGCATACCCACGTCAACACCAGAGACTCTAGTTATTTTCAGTGGGTCAATCTTAGGCGTTTCTACTTCGATACTTACCATCAGATAGTAGATCGTGGAGGAACGCTGATAGACAATTTTAGCCGCTCCAATCCTTGCACCATTAGCAATTAAATCTAAATGCTTATTGTAACCATCATACGAGACCACTATCCGACCTTGGAGAGTGATGATACTCACTTGCCTCTCGGCTTTAAAAGAGTAGTCACGTTGATAATTTAGGGTACAAGTTCGAGATATATATTTGGGGGCTTTGTCTAGCCCTTTATACCGTCTCTTAGTGTAGCCTTTAGCAATAGCATCGTTAGATTGTTTTACCTTAGTCCACAGAGTCTTATAGGTTCCAGACACTTGTCTGGGTACATTGCAAGCCATTTGCGCTCCCAGCCCAAATCGAACCCGCAATTCGTTGTAGACCGCTTTCTGTAACTTAGCACCATTGCTGGTTTTGCCTGCATCAAAAGCAACTTGTGAAGTGTAATTCAAGGCATCTCGGTAGGCTAAAGCAGTCTGAGACACCAAAGCTTTTTGCTCGGCAGTCAGTTTTAGTTTTAGCTTGGCGGTGATTACTTGGGACATTATTTTCACGAACTTTGGTATTATTGTATCTCGTGAAGATAGTAAAAACAAGGGGCAGGATCAGGAATCTGTTCGTTCTTCGACCACCCCTTCCCGTACAACATCTAAAGATTGTCGGTTTTGGTCAGGGGTGGATCTCTTCACTTACGCGCATTCCTCCCGACGCTCACGCCCTGCGGTAGAGCGTGGGACTCCTGCTGTCTAGTTGAATAGGCTTGTAAATCGATCGTTCCCCGAACCAACCAGCAAAAAAGACGGCGCGCCCATCGAACCCGGTATAATTACAGGCTGACCGGAATGTGCGGGACAAGCGCCTTTGCGCGTTACCCAGCCGGCACCTTCAGCCAAAGTGAGATTGTGAGGCAAATCGTATACTAAGGGAGCTTCGACATCGCCGAAAACTTGCCGCAAACGCAACCGCAGAAGTTCTGCTAGCAGCAAACGGTTAATAAAACCGTAGTTAGCGGCGGTTGCTTCCGCTTTCAGGTAGCTGTTCACAAGTTCGGGATTTGCTGCCGCAGACAGCGGGAAAAGCCTGGATTCAGGATGTTTCAGAGTTTTCGGCCAGGCGTCGCAAGCTCGATCGCGCCACATTCCGCCGATGTATTTGCCGACATTCCGCGAACCCGAATGAATCATGAAAGCGATTTGTCCCGATCGAACTCCCCAAGTATAGAACCCATTTGAGATCTTTTGACGATCGCCCGTAGAGATGCGATCGGCTCGTGTCACGGGCGATCGGCTCGTG
>NZ_JAUBQU010000265.1:0-2206 GCF_036701435.1 Microcoleus sp. Pol12A5 | reverse complement strand
CTCATTACCTAGCTATAACTGTTGCCTCGTTTACCTATCTTTACATACTTCAGTCTTTTCAGCCCGACCTACTTAATCGATCGCGGCAAAGAGCGCAAATTTGCTAAATTTAATCAGTTTCAGGCACAGCGATTTGTGTTGCAATGCGTCTTAGCAATGTTTGCCGAAGATAGGGGACTTTTGCCGCCGGCACTCTTTACTCGCTGCGTTAAAGATTGCCTAGAAGGAGCAAGTTCTTACGATGTCTTGGGCGGCTTATTTCAAGCAATGAATCAGCAGGGAGTCACGCCCGCCGGACGTTATGAAGGAGTGGAGTATTTCAACGGCGGTTTATTTTCGGAAATACACCCCATTGAACTGCAACAGGGAGAGTTGAAAATATTAGAAGTTTGTGCCGAACAAAACTGGAGTCAGGTACGCCCTTCTATTTTTGGCAATATCTTTGAATCGGCTTTGAAAACAGATAAAAAACAGCGCCGCGCCTACGGGATTCACTTTACTACAGAGGGAGACATTCGCCGCATTGTTCTGCCCACAATTAGCTATTACTGGGAAGAGCGAATTAACGCGGCAAATACCGTAGCTAAACTGCAAAATCTGCACCAAGAATTAGGTCGCTATCGCGTCCTAGATCCGGCTTGCGGTTCGGGTAATTTTCTGTATGTAGCTTATCAGGAACTCAAGCAAGTTGAAAAGTTACTTTTAGATAAGCTAAACGAGTTCGACGGTACAAGAGGTTATATGAATTTAGTCACGCCGCAGCAATTTTACGGCATGGATATTAACTCGTTTGCGGTGGAGTTGGCGCGGGTGACGTTGATGATTGGCCGCAAGGTGGCGATCGATAATTTGGGATTGAAAGAACCTTCTCTGCCTTTAGATACTTTGGATAAAAATATTGTCTGTAAGGATGCTTTATTTACTGATTGGGTGAAGGCTGACGCGATTATCGGGAATCCTCCGTTTTTAGGCGGAAAGCACATGAGGATTGCTCTGGGAGATGAATATATTGACCGCGTGTTTACACGCTTTCCTGATGTGAAAGATTCGGTGGATTTTTGTGCTTATTGGTTTCGCATAGCTCACAATAATTTAGAACTAAATGGCAGGGCTGGTTTAGTTGCTACTAATTCAATTAGTCAAGGTAAAAGTCGTGCTGCTGCTTTAGATTATGTCGCGCAAAATGGCGGTCACATTTATGCGGCAGTTTCTACTCAGCCTTGGTCGGGGGAAGCTAAGGTTCATGTTAGTTTGATTAACTGGAGCAAGGAAAAGCCGAAACTTTATTATTTAGATAACCTCGCGGTTTCTAGTATCAACTCTTCGCTGCAAGCTACGATTGATGTTTCTCAAGCTGCTAGATTGTCAGCTAATCTTAATCAATATTTTCAAGGTGTAAGTCCTCTTGGCAAGGGGTTTATTGCGAGCGAACAACAGGCTCAGGATTGGATTAAAGCAGATTTAAAGAACCAAGATGTTCTCAAGCTGTTTTCAATGGGTAAAAACTTAGCTAAAAATCCACACGGTAGACCTGGACGTTGGATAATTGATTTCAATGATATGATGATTGAAGAAGCTATAGATTATGCAATCCCTTTTGAGCATATAAAAGCTACTGTCAAACCAAAACGGGATAAGAACCGCAGGGATACTAGGAGAATTAACTGGTGGAAGTTTGGCGAAAATGCTCCTAAAATGAGAAAGGCGATCGCACCTTTATCTCACTACTTCGCCGTACCCAGAGTCTCAACATGGGCTGTCTTTATTCCCGCTCCCGTTAGTTGGCTACCAGGTGACTTAAATATTGTTGTTGCTTCCGAAGATTTCTACATTTTTGGCATTCTCACATCAAAGGTTCATCGCTTCTGGGTTAAAGCTCAAAGATCCACATTTAAAAGAGACACTCGATACACCCATACAACCTGCTTTGAAACTTTCCCATTTCCCCAGACAGCAGCGAAGCAATTAGTAGAGCAAATTCGGGCAACAGCGGTCGAATTGCATCAATACCGCACTCAACAAATGTCAGCAAAGCAGTGGGGAATTACTCAACTTTACAATAAATTTTTTGAAGAGCCAACAAGTCAACTTTATAAACTTCATGCTAAGCTCGATCGCCAAGTAATGCAAGCTTACGGATTTACTGACAGCGACGATATTTTAGCAAAAGTGCTGGAATTAAACCTAGAACTGGCAGAAAAAGAAA
>NZ_JAUBQU010000264.1:0-2216 GCF_036701435.1 Microcoleus sp. Pol12A5 | reverse complement strand
CCTCGAATTAAGCTGGAAGATTTGAAATAGAAGAGTTCACTCAGCGATCGGATGTCAATTGTCACTCAAATTTTGTCGCCCTCGGAGTGTTTTATGTCAGAAAAACAACCAAACGAGCCAATGACTTTTAGCCGCTTTGCGGACTGGTGCAGGCATATTGACAGTCTTTCACAAGAGGCAAGGCACACAGTTAAAGTGTTGTTAGAAAAGGCTGGCACTGATGACCCTGAAGCAGCGGAGCAGATACTTTCAAGCATGACAACACTCGATCTCAGTGACAATAGAATTACCGACATCAGCATCCTCGGCTCGCTCACCAATCTGACAACACTGCATCTGGGCCACAATGAAATTACCGACATCAGCTTCCTCGGCTCGCTCACCCATCTGACAACACTCGATCTCGGCAGAAATAAAATTACCGACATCAGCATCCTCGGCTCGCTCACCAATCTGAAGACACTGCATCTGGACTACAATCAAATTACCGATATCAGCATCCTTGGCTCGCTCACCACTCTGACAACACTGAATCTGGGCGACCATCGAACAATTACCGACATCAGCTTCCTCGGCTCGCTCACCCATCTGACAACACTGTATCTGGCAAACAATAGAATTACCGACATCAGCTTCCTCGGCTCGCTCACCCATCTGACAACACTCGATCTGGACTACAATAAAATTACCGACATCAGCTTCTTCGGCTCGCTCACCCATCTGACAACACTCGATCTCGGCAGAAATAAAATTACCGACATCAGCTTCCTCGGCCCGCTCACCAATCTGACAAAACTGGATCTCAGCAGCAATAAAATTACCGACATCAGCTTCCTCGGCTCGCTCACCAATCTGACAACACTCGATCTCAGCAGAAATAGAATTACCGACATCAGCTTCCTCGGCTCGCTCACCAATCTGACAACACTCGATCTCAACAACAATCAAATTACCGATATCAGCGCCTTGCGTAAGCTCACCAATCTGACAACACTTGATCTTTACAGCAATCAAATTACCGATATTAGCGTCTTGCGTAAGCTCACCAATCTGACAACACTGAATCTGGCCAACAATCAAATTACCGCTGTGTGCGTGTTAGGTCTCCTCGCACAGAAACGTTTTACTCTCTCGACTAGACCAATTGATGGGCAAAAAGCCACAGAAGCCATCAAAGTTGCCTATGCCGCTATTGGGCTAGAAGAACCCGAAGTTATTATTTGCAGCAGTCCCCGCGACGTTTGCCTCCAAATCTTCAACTTGCTCAAAGGCGACGATTCACAAAACTACTCAGACGAATACAGCAATAGATTGGGGAAAAATCTAGACCAGAGATGGATGTCTCCTGTGGGAGAATTTGCCAGTCCGGGTCTGTGGAAGTATGAGCTCGATAGCATGACGATCGATCCCGAAGCAGACAGAACACTGAGTTCGCTAATTTACGAATTGGTTGAAAGCTATGTGCGCTCGGCACAAACGATGGGGAATCTTTTTTCCCATAATTTGTTCGACCTTAACTTTTTTGAAACCCCCAGGAGTTTGTTTAAAGAAATCTATTTGACCCAATGGTATCTATCTTCATTAGGCATCAATCTTTCCCAAAAGGCACAATAAATACTTCGCTCGCAAAAGCTGCTTTTCGAGCATTGCGGTTGGATATTTCCCTTTGAAAAGATTTGCGCGGTGGGCGATCGCCCCCGCCACCTCAGCTTTGACAGTCAAAACCGCTTGCACGCGGAAGCAGAACCTGCCATCAAGTTTGCCGATGGATGGAATTTTTACTATTATCACGGCGTCAGATTGCCTGAAGAATACGGCAAAGTACACCCGAACCAATGGCAATCGCAATGGCTGTTATCAGAAGATAATGCCGAACTGAAGCGAGTGTTAATTCAAGGAATTGGTTACGATCGCATAATTCAAGAATTGTCAGCCAAACAAATAGATAGTTGGCAGGAATATTCACTATTAACAATAGATAATGCCGATGTCGAGCCGATTTTTTTGTTAAAAATGACTTGTCCGAGTACGGGATTCATTCACGCTTTGAGAGTGCCGCCTAACCTGACATCAGCTAGGGAGGCAATTCGCTGGGCAAATTGGGATATCGATCCAGAGGAATTTTCCGTGCAGACTTGATATAGCAGAAGGAAGAAGGAAGAGGGAAGAAGGAAGAAGGAAGAGTTAATATTAGCAAGGATTTCAGCGATCGATAA
>NZ_JAUBQU010000118.1:0-19199 GCF_036701435.1 Microcoleus sp. Pol12A5 | reverse complement strand
TTCTTGGGAATCTTCACCTTCGGAGTGAACTCGATCGCCGTTTTCATTCATAGGTTATAGTTAATAGTTAATAGCGTTGGCATAATTGCTGTAGGGGCGGGTTCGCCAACCATCTTTAATACCCACAAACAATCCCGATCAACTCGCCCCCACCCCACCGAAGAAATTCGATCGCTTGTTTCCAATTTTTATACAAATGCGATCGGTCGTTTTCCGGTTTTCCCGAAAGTGCGATTCCCTACGGGATAGCTTCGCTTCACGGGAAATTGTCGTTGGGAGGGGGCGGGTTTATTTCAATTGTTGGTACTCATTAGAGATGGTTGGCGAACCCGCCCCTACACAATTAATGGTATGACAAACTAATAATTAGAGTTAATTTATTTTAGCCTAATTATGGCAAAAGGTGCTAGGGAGCGATCGACCGTTTGCCAATTCTCCAAATGGCGAGAAACCGGGTTTTTGCGAGAATTTTTGGTGAGAGGCGAAGATCTCGGAAAAAACCCGGTTTTTGAGATTGTGCGTGGTGGCGAGAAACCTGGTTTTTGCGAAGATATTCGATCTTATACCAATTTTTTATGAGGCTGCATAGAATCAGATCCCCCCTAGCCCCCCTTAATAAGGGGGGGACAAGATTCCGCTCAAAGTCCCCCTTCTTAAGGGGGATTTAGGGGGATCGAGATATGTGCAACTTCACATTAAATTGGTATTAGACGAAGATATCGGAAAAAACCCGGTTTCTGAGATTGTTAAAGCTGCATCACTTTAGGCATTAGCCAGCTTCTTTTGAATCATTGCCCAATATTCAGGGAAATGCTCACGGGTATATACTGTTAAAGCTGCTTGATAAAACGATCTCGCCTTTTCGAGATTTTCATCCCGCGAACCGTTGATTCTGTCATAATAGGCATTACCTAGGTTATATTGAATCATTGCCCAATCTTCAGGAAACTGTTCGGGGGTACGAACAGTTAAAGCAGCCTCAAAAAATGCGATCGCGCGATCGATATTTTCCGCCCGCGAACCGTTGATTCTGTTGGCGTAAGCAGCAGCTAAGTTATTTTGAGCCATAGCCCAATCTTCCGGGAAAGCCTCAAGGGTATAGACTGTTAAAGCAGCGCCATAAAGGGCGATCGCCATTTCCACATTTTCGGCCCGCGAGCCCTTTATTCTGGTAATGTAGGCAGCAGCTAAGTTGTTTTGAGTTTGAGCAAACTTTTCGCTTCCGGGTTGCCGATTATTTAAAACAACTTGATAAGCAGCCAGGGCAATTTCAATATTATCCGCTCTATTCCCACCGGAGAAATTACTAATATTAATGCTCAAGTCTTCAACGAGGCTGACAATTGAATCAATAGTTTTTGCATTTTCCCCACCAACTAACCTCTCGACTACTTGCTCTAAAATGTCAGAAAAACGAGGATTTAGGAGATGCTTTCGTTCAGCTAGCATGGAGTGAATTACTGCTGTATTGCTATTGCTATCATCTTCTGCTTGCAATAATTCTAGAATAAAGTTTGCATACTCTTGGGGATTTTCACCTTCGGAGTTATCGCCATCGTTGATATCGATTAATTGTGCTAGCTGAGCGATCAGATTCCGCAGGAAATTAGCGCCGTTTTGTCCTCCTTGCTGTGCCATTTTTTCTGCTACCAACTCGCAACTTTCCAGAAAGTGGACATCCAACAATTCTGAGTTATCTTGTAATATCTGCGGTTCTTCGCCGTTGGGGCAATTCAGCAGGGTGTGAATTAGTTCTAGGTAGGCTTGGGCGCGGCTTTCTTTCATTATGGGGAGTTGTGAATAATATCGGGTTTATTGTAGCATGGTTGTGGGTTTTGGGGCTTGTTGTACGAGATGCAGACGGCGGTTGAAACCGCCTCTACACAAACGATGTCCATGCCAAGCGGACTGAAGACAAGACGGCGTTTTCCAACCGCCCAATCTTCAACCGCCCAGTTTTTTAATTCCTACACAATGCTACCTTGGGCATTAATCTATCCAAAATTTGCTCGATCGCAATTACTGTCCAATCAATATCAGCTTCTGTGGTTTCTCGTCCTAGAGTCAAGCGAATTCCACCAACTGCGCCGATTTCGTCATATCCCATTGCTAATAATATCGGACTGGGAGTTAGTTTGCCGCTGCTACAAGCGGCACCGGAACTAATGCCAATTCCGGCTAAATTTAACTGTCTCACCATAGTTTTACCTGTGATTTGCTCTGTGTCTCTCTTTTGGTAAGGGCGACAGGATGGGGAGACGATGCAAAAACTGACGTGGTGGGGCAGTCGGTAATATCGATCGCCAGTTGGTACTAAACTGGGTACGTGGGATAATCGCTCAAAAAGTCGATCGCGCAATCCAATTAATCTCGGCGTTTCCCCATCTATTTCCTGCAATGCTAACTCCGCCGCCACCCCAAAACCGACAATTACCGGCAGCGCTTGTGTCCCGGAACGCATTTTCAATTCTTGGCCGCCACCGCCTAACATTGGCACTAATTCTACTCCCGGACGCACGTAAAGCGCCCCCGCACCTTGCGGCCCGTAAAGTTTGTGACTGGAAAGGGAAAGCAAATCTACGGGCAGTTTCTGCACGTCTATTGGCAGCTTGCCGGCAACTTGAACTGCATCGGTATGAAACATGATATTGCGATCGCGAGCAATTTGTCCTAATGCCTCAATTGGTTGCAGCGTACCAACTTCGCTTTGTCCGTAAATGATTGAAATTAAAACTGTATTCGATCGCAGCGACTCTTGCAAATCCAAAGGGTGAATGCGGCCAAATTTATCCACGGGTAGGCGCGTCACTTCCCATCCCAACTGTTCGAGTTGTCGCGCCGGTTCTGCTACTGCGGAGTGCTCTACGCTGGAGATAATAATATGCTGCGGCTTTGTATAAAGACGCGCAATTCCCATAATTGCCAAATTGTCCGCTTCCGTACCGCCACTGGTAAAAATCATCGATTCCGGTAGCGCGTTAATCAAGCTAGCAACCTGCATTCTTGCTAATTCTAAAGCTGTCGCCGCCCTTTGTCCCCACTCGTGCAAGCTGGAAGGATTTCCCCACTGCTGAGTCAGGGCTTTTTGCATGGCTTGAATCGCTTCTGGGCGTGCGGGTGTTGTGGCACTATAGTCGAGGTAAATTTGCATAATAACTAATTAATGAATGTTGACTGTTGACTGTTGTGAGTGGCTACCAATAACCAATAACTAACTTCCTGGTTTGCAGACGTTGTAATCTTCGTGCGACAAAACTTTTTGGGGAATTAAGAAAGTGCCGCAATCTTCACAAAGCATTCTGTAGTTGCGAGTTACAGGAATACTGATTATCAAACGGTTGTGACGCAGGCGTTTGCCGCCGAAATCTCTGTAATTCTTATTTTCGCCCAAAGCTGCTATAATTGCGCGGGCTTTAGTAACTACGTGGTCTGGCAGACCTCTGAGATCGATGATATCTCTAGCAAATGATGCTTCCCTCTCTTGTTTTTTGGTTTGTTTTTGTGTCAGGACTTCAACGTAATGCTGCTGCGCCACCAACTCTTGCGTGCAGCGATGACACGCTTTACCATATCCTTTGTGACCGCACGGAAAAATTCTTTTTCTTTTAGCCATAAAGCAGCGGTATAGGGTTTGACCCACGCCCCTGAATGCTGCTACCCTACCAGTGATGCTTCCGGCATCGAGGCAGTTCTACAAGACGTAAAATCTATTCCCTTGCATAAATTTAATAGGTTGTAACTTTACTTGATCCAATAGATTTGAACTGTGGGAAGGCTAATAACCTCTATATTTTTTTAAATTTTGTGACTGTATTGTATTATCATTTACTCGGTTTCTGTTGTGCTGGGCTGGTGGCGCTCAATCTGGCGGGCTGCGGACAAACAAAGCAAGACGTGCAGAATTTACCTCTCAGTCTGGCTCCATTGCCTCAAGACCCCTTGTTGCAAGTATACTTCAATCAGTCGATCGCTTCGAGTTATACAGAGCCTTACCGCCAGCAAACTAGACCTGGGGATGATTTAGAAAACTCGATCGCTGTTGCGATCGCCAGGGCTGGATCGACGGTAGATTTAGCAGTTCAGGAGTTTCGCTTGCCCAGTATTGCGAGGGTTTTGGCCCATCGACAGCGATCGGGAATTAAAGTGAGATTAATTGTCGAACATATCTATAGTCGCCCTTGGAGCGATTTTACAGCTCAGGAGTTAGCGAAATTACCGGAAAGAGAGCGCGATCGTTATAGCGAATTTGTGCAACTTGCCGATCGCAATAAAGACGGTAAATTGAGTGCCGAGGAAATCAAGCAAAATGATGCTTTGGTAATTGTCAAGGATGCGGGCATTCCTGTAATTGATGATACTGCTGACGGCAGTAAAGGCAGCGGTTTGATGCACCACAAATTTGTGGTAATTGATGGCAAAACTGTAATCGTCACTTCTGCTAATTTTACCACAAGCGATATACACGGCGATTTTAAAACAGCAGCAAGTCGCGGCAATGCTAACAATTTACTGAAAATTGAAAATCCTCAATTAGCGCAACTATTTACTCAAGAATTTAACATCATGTGGGGCGACGGGCCCGGAGGCAAACCGGACAGCAAGTTTGGCATCAAAAAGCCGTTTCGTCAAGTGCAAAAAGTAAGAGTAGGGAATTCGACAGTGGCGGTGCAATTTTCGCCGACAACTGCGACTTTGCCTTGGGAAAAAAGCGCCAACGGTTTGATAAATCGAACTTTGGGTAGTGCGAAAAAGTCGGTTGATTTGGCACTGTTTGTATTTTCTGCTCAGCGATTGTCCAATACTTTGGAAATTGAAGCTGGGCGAGGAGTTGCGGTGCGAGCTTTAATTGACTCTAATTTTATTTATCGCTCTTACAGTGAAGGTTTGGATATGATGGGGGCGACTTTCAGGGAAAATTGTCGGTTAGAAGCTGACAATCGCCCTTGGAGAAAGCCGCTGACTGCGGTGGGAGTGCCGCTATTACCGATGGGCGATCGCCTGCACCACAAATTCGGCGTTGTGGACGGCAAAACGGTGCTTACAGGTTCTCACAACTGGAGTGAGGCTGCAAATCACGGGAATGACGAGACGCTGCTGGCGATCGAGAGTCCCACAGTTGCGGCCCATTTTGAGCGGGAGTTCGATCGGCTTTACAAAGGTGCAATCTTGGGAATTCCCGCCCGAATTAAACAGAGAATTGACGCTAAGAAAAAAGAGTGCGATTCACTACAAGCAGCCTCAAAATCGGCGAGTGATAAACCTAAAATTACTGCGGGTAAAAAGTTAGTTAATTTGAATGCAGCAACTCAGGAAGAATTAGAAACCTTGCCTGGGGTTGGCCCGAAGTTAGCCGAGAGAATTATTGCAGCGCGGCAACAGCAACCTTTCACCTCTTTGGAGGATGTGGAACGGGTACAGGGAGTCGGGGACAAGATTTTAGAGAGATGGCGCGATCGAGTAACTTGGTAGTTAAGTTCGTACTCAAGACTTCATTCCTGACTCTGTAAAGTTCGCACTAATAACTTCCGTCCTTCCTTCCGCAACTGAGCATCCAAGAATCAAGCCTTCACTAGAAACCTTATTCGATCTACTTTGACAACACCTCAGATCGCAAGTTAAAATAACTCCTAAACAAAATGCTATCTATTCACATTAGAGGTAGAGACAGATGGAACAAGCCAGATTTGTTACGGGGAGGTCACAAATCAAATTTCTAGCTATTTTTATGGGGGCAATTTTTTTGACAATAGCAGCTTTCACAGTCAACGCTCAGCAGACTGGCGAAGCACAATTTAGGGTCAAAAACGAAAACACTTTTAATATTAATTTGATTCAATTCAAGCGCATTGAATATGTAGGTTCATGTGCAGGTACTGTCTTCTCTCCTGATTCGCAAAGCGCTCGATTTGTTTCCAGCAATACTCCCCCCGGCCCTAATAGAAGGGTGATAATTAAAAATGTGACTGAGGGAATGGAAACTAACCCATATCCTTACACAGATAGAGGTTACGACAAAGGTGAGTTTTCGGAGGATTTTGGATTTAAGTTGGGTAACAGTCACAAAACAAGAACTTTTTCGGTTTTAGAGGGAGAAAATAAGTTTATCTATGAAATTAAAGAAAATGACCAAGTTATAGAACAGGGTGCGCTTACTGCTGAAGTTTCTATAGAAAGCTTAGGTACTTTTCCCCGTCAGCAAATTTGCGAAGATAAGGTCGAATGTCGGGATACTGCTGATTGTCGCGACCGTAAAGGCAGAAAAAGAAGTTGCAGACGAGAGTGTTTTCCTGTTCAACAGTGTCGCTGTCCGTAACTACTTTCTGTCATCAAATTATTTGCTTTAATTAACGGCTGAAGAGACAGAGCAATAACAAACAAGAACAAAGAGAAGTTATTTTCCGGTGAAAAGGGGCAACCACAGGAGAGTGCCCCTCCAACAAAATTATTGGTTTAAGTAATCGGGTGAAAGTAAAATGCGGCTCCTAAGACGGTGTATGTTGCTAAAAGCAGCACTCCTTCGAGCCAATTCGAGCGGCCGTCGAGACTAATTAGATTAGCAATTGTCACGGCAATGGCAACTGCAACTACTTCAAATGGATTGAAGTTTAAATCCATCGGCTGGTGAATCACCAATCCGATAATCACCAACACCGGCGCTACCAGCAAAGCAACTAGCAAACTCGAACCCATCGCGACAGAAACTGACAAATCCATATTGTTTTTCATCGCAACTCCCACCGCAGTTACATATTCGGCCGCCCCGCCAACAATCGGCAACAGAATTACCCCTGTAAACAGCGGCGTCAATCCCAATCCTTTGGTAGTTTCTTCCACAACACCAACGAAAATTTCTGATTCAAAAGCAACGGCAACAGTTGAGGCAACTAGCACTCCTATCCACAGCCACAAATTCGGTTTGTGCGTAGTAGATTCCTCTTTAGTATTTTGAGGATTTTCTGACTCTAGTTCGAGTAACCCAACATCGTAAAGATAGCTGTGAGTTTTTAATGAAAAGAGCAGAGTTAGAGCGTAAACTGCAATTAGGACGATCGCAGTTATTAAGGAAAGATTCTGAATGGCTGCGGGTTCGACTCCATTGGAGGTATAAATTACCATTGTCGGCAGCAGGATTGCAATCACTGCTAGAGTCATTGTGGAACCGTTCACCCGCGCGATAATCGGTTTAAATTCTTGTTCTTTGTAACGGATTCCTCCTAGCAGCATGGAAAAGCCCATGACTAAGAGCAAGTTGCTAATAATTGTACCGGTTATGCTGGCTTTCACAATGTCAATTAAGCCAGCTTTCAGAGCAACTATGGCAATAATTAATTCCGTAGCATTGCCGAAGACTGCATTTAATAAGCCGCCTATGGAGGGGCCTGTAACGATCGCCACTTCTTCTGTTGCGGTGCTCAACCAAATAGCCAGAGGTATAATGCCTAAAGCGGATGTGATGAAAACTGCCAGAGAACCCCAGTGCAAATACTCAGCGGCGATGGAAATGGGGATGAAAATTAACAGCGCTATGGAAAGAATCTTTTTGATTGACATAGGAACTCGGATAGTATATGGAAGGGTGAGGTCGAGTTATCGGAGCGATTGTCAAGTTGATTTTACATTATTTAACTGTACTCTGACACCCAAATACGGATACAATCCCCGGACTTGAGTTGTTGAGATAAATCATGGTTTAGACAACAGTTCTAGCCGCCAGCGAGTGGCTGTGGAGTCCATCTAAAATCTCAAATCTCAAATCTAAACTTCACTGAATGTTGTCTATCTGAGAAAAATTGCGCCGTCATTCCGAATCCTTAAAGATGTTTTATCCAAACCTAAATCATTTGTCTCGTCTAATCTTACCTCTACTGTTCCTTCGCCAGCAGGTTTCAAACTGGGTTTCAATAATGCACCATCTAGTCGCCTAAATACAATGGAGGCGGGTAATGTCAATGCGGGCAGCGCGACTGTTGAATTTTCCGCTAAACTCTGGCGGTTAGTCTGTCCAACCACCTGAAAAAACAGTCTATCGTTGGTTTTATTGGTTAATCTAACATTGACTTTGCCATTAACGGGAACTATCTTGCCGTCAGGGGCTCTTTCTTGTTCGTTAGTTTGAGATATTTCGCCAGCAAAACTCGCATGGTGGGTAAAAAGCAAAAAGCTGTTGCTTGCTACAGCTAAGCTGACCGCCAGTAGACTTACCACCCAGGTTTTATCGATCGCTAATTTGCACATTTATTTTGTTGACTTTTGAGCGAAAAATTCTCACAAGCGATTTTACCTGATCCTGCTATTTTCTGACAAGTTGCCTAGGGAGTAAATCCGAGCTTTTTATAGCTGATACATTTACGGTGAACAGGAAAGTGAATATAATATTATGAAGTTATAGATATGTAGCAAATATATGTCTTAGTCTGTAGTTCCAGTTGTTGAATAAAAGTCACTGGATAAGTCGCCCCAATTAACTTTTTAATCGTACCTATTCTCTCAAAGCAATTTGATCAAAAATACAATATATATAGCTCTATTAATCACCTGCCCGCAGCAACATTTTTATATAAAAATTTGCGATTATTTAGTTAACAAATGGCAGCTTTATCTAGCAGCATACAATCTTGAATTATTAGTTTTCCCATCTGACCTCATCGGTGGATGAAATACTGTTTCTGCCCTTAGTTTAAGAGTTGATGAAAGAAGAAAAAGCTCGGTTTCAGGACAGGAATAGGAATCAGGAATCAGGAAGTTCGGCAACGAACCCGTGTAGGAGATTTAACGGCTCGAAGTTGAGGGAAGAAAGAACATTTTCTCAACTTCCCCACTCTCCTCCTCCCGCAGCAACTACTCAACCCAACGCACCCGAACAAAATGAGCTTCGCGTCCCCAGAAGTCGTGACTTACAGTAATATCAACTACACTCAAATTAAACGGAATAGCAGTTGTGACGTAACGCTGAGCCAGAGATCCCACATCAGGAGCTAACTGAGCCGCGGCAGCCGCCGCTGCACCCAAACCTAAAAGTTGCAGAATGGGCCCCCGGGGCAGGGCTAAATTGATGCCAACAGCAAGTCCAGCCGTTAGCAGCATTGCCACCGACAAATTCGTGCCACAGCGGGGATGTACAGCTAAATCCCACTCTCCGCTGCCAATCCGATGCAAAGCCTCGCGCACTGCCTGACGCAACTTTGCAATGCTAACGCGACCGTAAAGATAAAATCCTTGGTCTGTGGACATCCCGCCCAACAACTCATTATCGGTTCTTGCTGTGGCCTCGCCGCCAGATTGACCCAGTACCCAAACAGTAGCGTGTTCCAAAGCATGAACTTGCCGCAAAGTCAATATTTCCTTCAAGCCGGGCACAAAACCGAGTTGTCGCAACAAATCAGCATCTTGAGTCCGCTGCGGGGCAAAGTCGAAGGGAAACTGGCCGGTGCGGCCGGAAGCAGAAGCAGTAGTTGTCATATCAAAACGCCTCCATTAACTCCATTAAGTGGATATTTAACATTAGCAATTCGGTTGAGAAAAAGCCGGCCATAAATTATCAATAGTTTTGAGTTTAAAACCTAGCAATGGCAGGTTTTGTGCAAAAAATATTAGCCGTCAACCTGCCCTTACTAACAGATCGCACTTATTCCCAGTTTATTGCTCTACCCGCTGGCCGTCCCGGAACACCCCCGGAAGTCGGCGGCCTCTGGTATCGATAATTGTGCCTTTGCCGTGAGGCAATCCCTTGCGTAACTCTCCCTGATATCGGATACCGTTGGAGAACGAACAGTTACCCCTGCCATCAAGTTCTTGAGTATAGAACTGTCCCGAACACCGACTGCCGTCAGCCCGGGTGAACGCTCCCGTACCTAAAGGCTTGCCCCCTAAAAATTGACCCACAAAGCGATCGCCATTAGCAAAAATGAATTGCCCTTGTCCCGTGGGAACTCCTACTTTTTGATCGAGAGAAAACGACCCTATATAGCGATCGCCATTAGTAAAAATAGCGGTCCCTGAACTAACTTTGCCATCTCGGAATATGCCCTCCACGCGGGCGTCGTCCTTAAATATAAATTGTCCTCGACCATTTGGTTTGCCCAGACGGAACTGCCCCTCATAGCGATCGCCGTTGGAATATACGTATACCCCACTGCCACTGGGCAAACCGTTAACGAACTGTCCGATGTAGCTATCACCGCTGTCATAATCGCATCTAACTCTACCTGTAGGGATAGCTGGGACGCAGCGACCGGTTCTAGCTTCTGTTCCTTGCGCCATTGAGGGAAAGGGATAAGTCGCGTAACTACCAATTAACACTGATGCAACTAATAGAGGGATTCCACTGGTTTTTAAACGGGAAATCATTAACTAAGTCTCTCCTGTGCGCTTCTGGATTTTATTTTCCTTCGTCATTTGTCTTTTGTCCGATTTCTGGTCAAAAGTTGCCTGAAAACCTCAATTTATCCTTTAGGAAACTCCGGGTTTGCCGTTGCGAAATACCCCCGGAAAGCGCCTACCGCTAGCATCGATCATCGTCCCGACACCGTGAGGTACTCCCTTTCGCAATTCTCCTTCATAGCGCGTACCGTTGGGGAAAGTGCAGGTGACACTAGCGTCAAGTTCTTGATTAAAAAATCTGCCGGAACAGCGAGTGCCGTCTACCCGAACCAATACCCCAGGGCCAAAGGGTGAGCCTGCAAAGAATTGTCCTTCATAGCGATCGCCATTGGTATAAAAAAATTGACCCCGCCCTGATGGTTGGCTGCTAATGGCATCAGTCTGAACGTTCCTGACGACTGCGAAGTTTCCGACATAGCGCTCCCCGTTGGCAAAAACGACCGTCCCCGATCTCATTGTGCCGTCTTGGAACACGCCTGTGTAGCGGGCATCATCTTTAAAAATGAATGTCCCTCTACCATTTGGCACTCCATTGCGAAATTGTCCTTCGTAGCGATCGCCATTAGCGTACACGTAGACACCACTGCCGTCTGGCAGGCCGTTAACGAAATTTCCCTCGTAATTATCGCCTCCCTCGTAATTGCATTTTACTCTTCCCGTAGGAGGGTTTCCTTGGCAGAAGGGAGAGCGTTTTCCTTCTTCAGGTTTTGGAGCTGGTGTTGGTTGAGCCATTGATGGCTGGAGATTCAAGAGATTAGTGGCGCTGCCGATACAAGAAGCAACTAATATCACCATCCCTAATTTTTGAACTGAACCGAGCATGATCGATCTCCTTTAACTTCAATTACTAATAGGGATTTTCTAGAAGCTAATACTCGCTGAAAAGTCCTCTATTTTTTAATCCCTTTACTAATTTTACCTTCAGGTTTGAGATCTGCCCTAAATGCAAAAAGGCAAAAACTCTAATTTTTGCCTTTAGCATTTTTCCTACTTTACTGTCAATTTTTAGCGTCGCGTTGAGCTATTCGGATTTGGGAGACGGCTAATAACTGCATTGGCGGGTTGTGGTTGGCGACTGGCGGGTTTTTCGCCAACACCTTTGGCTACCTCAACGCCGTTTTCCTCCAGAATCACGATCGGATCGGCTCCTTGCTTGAGATCGACGCGCTTCACCAACACTTGCCCGTTAGACAGACGCTGCCCGACTTTGACATATCGGCTGGTTGGTTCATTCGGTACTTTGACAATCACTTGCGTCTCGTTCCCGACTTTTACCACCCCGCTGACTTCAGTACCCGTAGCGAGGTCAGTAGAAGGCGGTGGCGGAACTACTGGGATGACGGGAGGTGGCGGCGGATTTGGGTCTACCCACTGAGGCGGGCGTTTGTCTACTGGCAGTTCCGGCAGATCCGGTACTCCTATAGGTCTAGCTGCTATTGGCTGGGGCGGGCGCGGGGGTGCTGGACGGCGAGTCTGGGGATTCCGCGCATCTTGGGGTCTACTTGCTATTGGCCCAGTAGTTCCAGGAGGGCGGGTGCCAGTACCTCTTCTGACCCTGGCATTGGGGTCTCTCCATTGGGGGGGGCGCTTGTCTACTGGCAGTTCCGGCAGATCCGGGACTCCTATGGGTCTAGCTGCAATGGGTTCGAGTCCAGGCGGGGATGTACGAGTACGACCTAACTGAGGAGGAGTGAGCCCCGGAACTTGGGGCGGCAAGCCAAGTTGTCCCCCGGTGCCTCCGGGCAAGGAACCATTGCTGCCACCGCCACCTAACCGAGGAGTAGTTAGCCCTGGAACCTGGGGCGGCAAGCCAATTTGCCCCCCCTCACCTCCGGGAAGTAAAGGACCTCCCGATCGACCTCGTAGTTGCTGAGTGCCTCCTCGACCGCCCGTGGGTGACCTGGGGATAGTCACCGTCTGATTAGGCCTGTTAAGTGGGGGGGGAGCCAATAACTCGGGAAGCTCGGGTAGCACGGCAACTTGTCGCTGTGGCAGTTTGGGGATTTCTGAGGTCATCCCACCCGCCCCGTTGGCTCCTGGAGGGATTTGTAATACGATCGGCGGCAGCGGCCCAAAGGGGTCTAACTGAGAAGGATTCGCTGTCACAGGGCCTTGGGGCACTGGCTGAAGCGGAAGCGTTGGATTCCTGTCCTTTTTGTTGCCGATTCCTGTTTGAGCCTGTCTTGCTCGTTCGTCTGGGTTGGTCGATCGAATTAACCCTGGAGGTTGGGCGGCTACTATTGGAGACGGGAAAGTCTGAGTTCCTGGAGTGGGGCTGGCAGAGGCTGCCGGAGACGGAGAGGCTGCACTGGGGCTGGGGCTGGGGCTGGCTGTGTTGGTGCCTTCGTCGCCACCGCATCCTCCGATCGAGAAAGCTAGTAGTCCTATAGTCGCAAAATATAAAAGTTTGTACATTGCCGATCGCCCCTAAATGCTTAATTTCAAGATCTCCAACAAGGCTCTGCAATTACAGCCTGTTGCCGTTTATCAGTTTATCTGTGTTCGATGTTATGCGATCGCTTGAAAATTGCCAAGTTTTCCTGACGATCCGATCTGGGGATCGGGCGATCGGTTTTTGGGAGCGGGTTAGGATATCAGTGGCGGTTGTTGTTCGACATATTGAATCAATTAAGGTATTTAGATTATGGCAAAAGTTATTCTCAAGCGAATTTGGCGATCGAGCTTGGTTTGTGCGAGCGTTTTGGTTGGTCTGGGATCGGTGGGGGGCAGCCAGGTACATTCTCATTCACATCAGCCAGAAACCCAGGTGATGACATTGGTGCCCGATGTGAGTTCCCAGCCGCACGCGCGGCGCAGCTATCCCGTTCCCCGTAGGGGTTCCCGAAGGGTAGGGAATCGCACTATAACGGGATCGGGATTGACAACTGGCAAATTGTACTCTCAGTTTTGGAACCCGTCAAATTCTGGTGCCAAACCGCGAGCAAATCAACCGACGAAGCCACCGGGGAATCCCCAGGTATTTCAAGCTAAAATCAAGCGTCGCGCTGGCGGGACGCCGGTGATTGATGTGGTATTTAACGGCAACAAGACTTTTGAGATGATTCTCGATACCGGGGCGAGCGGCACTTTAATTTCTCAGCGGATGGCTACTGCACTGGGAGTGAGGCCGGTGCGTACCGTGAGAGCGGGGATCGCTGACGGTAGCGTTGTCGAGTTCCCGATCGGCGTAGTGCGATCGATTCGGGTTGGGGGTGTTGCGATCCAAAATGTCGAAGTGGCGATCGCCAAACAAATGCCAATAGGTCTGCTCGGTCACGATTTCTTTGGCAATTACGATGTCAAAATTAAAAAAGATGTTGTAGAATTTTATATCCGCTGAAAGAGAGCAGAGTAGACAAGCGATTTTTGCTCAACTCGTGTCCTATAAAGTTATTCGCAGCCCGGTCAAGGCTTTTAAAATTATTGGTTGAGGCGGTAGCAAAATGCAACCAAGTGTGGTATTGTTCTTAGTGTTTCAAGAGCCACCGACGGTTAAACTATCCGTGAAATCCGGCCGCAAAAGCACGGCTGCTGTTGGTGAGATCGGTAACAGTCTCCGACAACGATTCACAGTACAAGCCAAGGCAATCAATTAAACAATTCGCCAAGCCGGTCGAAATAAGTTCCCAAAATCCTGTGGCTGAGGGAATTTTGGTTTGCCTTGTTCAGCCGGAGCTGAGAAAGTATGTAAACTGATTAGCGGCCGATGTTCCGCAAAATCGGAAATCATGACGATCGAGAAATTAATTATTGTAAATAAGGTATTCACATGGCACAAGCGTCTGTATCTCCTGTAGTGCTGATTATTCTAGACGGCTGGGGTTATCGTGAAGAACAAGACGGAAATGCGATCGCCGCTGCGAAAACACCCGTGATGGACAGTCTCTGGGCTGCTTATCCCAGAACTCTGATTAAAACATCGGGCCGGGCGGTAGGGCTGCCAGACGGGCAAATGGGTAACTCAGAGGTTGGTCACTTGAATCTGGGCGCGGGCCGGGTGGTTCCTCAAGAGTTGGTGCGGATCTCGGATGCAGTGGAAGATGGTTCTTTGCTCAACAACCGGGCGCTGGTTGAGCTTTGCGAGAAAGTCAGCGCCACGGGTGGCAAGTTGCATCTGACTGGTCTTTGTTCTGAAGGTGGGGTTCATTCCCATCTCAGTCATATTAAGGGTTTGCTGCAATTAGCAAAAGCACGGGGAATTTCTGATGTTTGCATTCACGCGATTACAGACGGTCGTGATACTACTCCGAAAGAGGGTGTCGAAGCTCTAGCAAAGATTGAAAGTTATATCGCAGAGGTAGGGGTCGGTCGGATTGCGACCATCAGCGGCCGCTACTACGCGATGGACAGGGATAAGCGCTGGGATCGGGTGCAGCGCGCTTACGAGGTGATGACGACTGAGAGCGCGCCTGACGGTCGATCGGCTGTGGATGTGTTGCAGGCCTCCTATGCTGAAGGAGTGACCGACGAGTTTGCAGTTCCGACTCGGATTTCTCCGGGGGCGGTAGCATCCGGCGATGGGATGATTTTCTTTAATTTTCGCCCGGACAGGGCTAGAGAATTGACTCAGGCTTTTGTGTCTCCCGATTTTAAGGGGTTTGAACGGCAGTTAATTGAGCCGCTGGCGTTTGCGACTTTTACTCAGTACGACCCGAAACTCTCGGTAATGGTGGCTTTTGAACCGCAGAATTTGAACAATATTCTGGGCGAGGTGATTTCTAAGCACGGTTTGCAGCAGTTGCGGACGGCGGAAACTGAAAAGTACGCTCATGTGACTTATTTTTTTAATGGGGGTCTGGAAGAGCCTTTTCTCGGAGAACACCGCGAGTTGGTGCAGAGTCCGATGGTGGCGACTTACGATGAGGCGCCCCAGATGTCGGCGGACTTGGTGACGGATGGGGCGGTGACGGCTTTGGAAAAAGGCATCTATTCGTTTGTGGTGATTAACTACGCTAACCCGGATATGGTTGGTCATACGGGGAGGATGGATGCGACGATAATTGCGATCGAAACTGTGGATAAATGTTTGGGGCGGCTGTTGAGCGCCATTAGTAAAGCTGGGGGAACAGCAATTATTATTGCTGACCACGGAAATGCTGAGCAGATGTTTGACGAGGACGGGAATCCCTGGACGGCTCACACTACTAACCCGGTGCCGTTTATTCTGGTAGAAGGCGAAGGTCGGAAGATTCCGGGTCACGGAACGGATGTTCCTCTGAGGGCGGATGGTTGTTTGGCGGATATTGCGCCGACGATTCTGGAGCTGTTGAGGTTGCCTCAGCCCCCGGAGATGACGGGACGTTCTATGATTCGATCGGCTGAGTTTGAAGTTCGCGCCAACCGCACTCCTGTGCGAGTCCGATTGTAGTAGGAACGCAGCACTAGGGACAAAGGCTTTCGCCCTTCTTCGTGTCAATTTAACGTCAAACCCAGTCACAGAATACTGTTTGACTATTAAGCCTAGATCCCCCCTAGCCCCCTTTAAGAAGGGGGGAACAGGAAATGGATCAAAGTCCCCCTTTTTAAGGGGGATTTAGGGGGATCTGGACTCAGGTAAAAACGAGATTTATCAAGGCTTTCAGGCTTAAGTTGACACCAATGGACTCTTGGAGTGTCCCTGCATAAATTGTGTGCGATCGACCGAATTTGATATGATAATAAATTACCGATTACTAATTACCAATTACTCCAGATTATGAATATTGTTTCTGTGTTACAAGTTATCTGGTCTTTGTCTGCTTTAGGACTTGTGGTTTTTGTGTTGCTGCACAGTCCTAAAGGCGATGGCATTGGAGGGATTGGCGGACAGGCTCAATTGTTTACCAGCGCCAAGAGTGCAGAAACGAGTCTGAACCGGATTACTTGGGGTCTGTCTATTGTTTTTATGGGTTTGACTGTGATTTTGAGTGCTGGTTGGTTGGCGCCTAAGTTATAAGATTTGGATTTTTAACAGCAGATGAACGCAGATAGACGCAGATAATCTCAAGTTCATCTGCGTTTATTTGTGTCTATCTGCGGTTGCAAAAATGCGGTTGTGGAAAGTTACGGTAAAATCTCGATTGCTGGCTGGTTTGGGATTGGCTTTATGTTGTTTTAGCTTGATAATTTTTACTCAGGTTAATACTCCGGCGGCGAGTCTTTCTTCTCTCCCTAATAGTTTGCCACATCCACAGGTTCACCCTTTGCCGCCAACGCTGGCCAATTGGCAAGATTCCACGGATAGTGGTGATTATTTTGACCAGGTTAAGCCACCGAATTTCGGTCATTTGCTATGGTCTAAGTTTCCGATTCAGGTTTATGTTGAGCGTCCAGTTGATGCTAATAAGTCTGAAGAATGGGTGGCGGCTGTGTTGGAGGTGGTGCGAGAATGGGGGGTTTATTTGCCTTTGGAAGTGGTGGATAGTTCGGAGGTGGCTGATATTAGGATTTTACGTCGGGCTCCGCCTTTGCGTCAAGGAGTTTTGCGATCGCGCTCTGGAGAGGCTACCTATGAATTGTATACCCGTCTGGATGGAAATAAAACTGTGCTATCTCATAGGTTTTCGGTTTATTTGAATCCGACTCAAGTGGGTAAGTATATTCCGGCGACGGCGCGGCACGAGTTGGGTCACGCTTTGGGAATTTGGGGCCACAGTTTGATGGAAACTGATGTGCTTTATTTTTCTCAGGTGAGAAACCCTCCGCCTATTTCGGCTAGGGATGTTAATACTTTGAAGCGCGTTTATGAACAGCCGACTCGGTTGGGGTGGTAATATAAGTTTTGATATGTAAAATCTTGTCAGTAAAAATATGAAAGATGAAGCTTTTGGCATTGTGCCAGTTTTTGCCACTGAAACTGATAGTTTGTTTTTGTTGATTCAACATCAAGCGGGACATTGGGCGTTTCCTAAAGGTCACGCGAATCCGGGGGAATCGGCGCTAGAAACGGCGAAGCGGGAGTTTGAGGAGGAAACTGGCATCCGCGATTGTGAGGTGCTTGAGGAGCCTAGTTTTGTGGAACGTTATTCCTTTGTTAAGGAAGGGAAGCCTAGTTCTGTGGAACATTATTCCATTGCCAAAGAAGGGGAATCAATTGAAAAGACTGTTACTTATTTTTTGGCTTTTGTAAATTCCATGGAAGTTCAGTTGCAAGTAGAGGAAGTTCAAAATTCGGCATGGAGTTCATTTGAGGATGCAGTTAAGCTGATTACTTTTGATGGGAATCGGCAAGTTTTAAGGGAAGTCAAAGCATTTTTGGACGCGAGGAAGGAGTGTTAATCAGTCTTGGATATACACACTTGTTTATGTAGGATGTGCATTGTTCACTTTACGCTATAAGTAGCCTTTTAAAGCACTTTTTGCGTCCGCGAATGTTAATATCTAGTCCGGTTATACGATCGCAATTAAGTTTGTAGTAAGGACTTTAGTGCTTAGTGACTGCAAGCTTTAAGAGAGAGCTCGATTCCTTACTACAAACAAATTATTTTGTTAGATACCCAACTTCTTCAATAAGTAGGGTATCTAGGTATTCTGTGTGATTATTTGTTGATTTTCTGGGCTTCGGCGTGGTGTTGCAAGCGAGAGAAAACGTTGTAGGCGTCGGGGCCGGGAGTATCGTGTTCGGCAGCGCCGTCGATGGGGCCGTCGATGGCTTTCCAAGCAGGAATTCCGCCTTTTAGTTCGGCTACTTTTCTAAAGCCTGCTGCGCGGAGGAGATTGGCAGCTTCGGCGGTTTGTTCGTCGTTTTCACCGTAAATGTAGATGTCGCGGATGGGTTCTAAACTCGATTGTGCTCGATCGACTAATTCGTCCATTGGCATCATTACGGCGCCGGTAATGTGGCTTTTGGTGAAGCTTTCAAAGTCACGAGCGTCGATGATTGTGAGTCCGGGTTCGCCCCAATCTAAACGAGCTTTGAGGTCGTGGCTAGATGCTTGAGCTTTTAAACCAGGAGGGGTGGGAGTAACGTCTGGAAGTTTTTCTTTGATGTTGGAAATTTGGTCGGGAATAGTTTTCATGGGTAAAATGTTGTTCAATGTTTTGATTGCTATTGCAATGTAACAAGATGTTTAGGTTGAATTCGTCTTTCTAAAGGCAGAATCAGGCATTGAACTAAAGTCGCAGTTAAGCGGATTTGCTGGTTTTTACCTGCGGTTGGGATCGCTACATTTGTTGAGGTTGCTAGGAGGTAGCGGGCTGTGCTTAAAATTGTTTCTATCCAATTTACTGCAGAGAATTGGAACTGCGATCGCTCGTTTGATTCGGTATTTATTTTATCAAAGGATCGCATTTTAGTCAATCCCAATTATTTTTAAATAAAATTTGCATACCTTATGTGTAGCTTCGCAGAGGATTGTTTTGAAAAGTTGAAATGTTTGTCAGCAACGTTTCTGGTAAAATTTGATAGTAAGAACAAGTATTTAAAGGTATAGATTATGTCTGAGAAAGATGAAATTGCGGTGCCTAAACCTTTGACACCGGAAGAGCAAGCGCTTTGGGATGCGAAGGCGAAAGTTCGGGTACTGTTGAATTTGTGGGATTTGAGCGGCGGGAAGATGAAGGTGAAAAAGGGAGAGTTGACTAAGCGGATTGTGCGGACTAATGAGACGAGTCAGAGATATGTGGAAGTTCTCGGCGAGTTGCAGGCGACTGGGGCGATCGAGTATTCGCTGGTAAATCGGGTGACGCTGGTGGAATTGACGGCGAAGGGGAAAGAAGTTTTAGCGCAAGGCTTGAAAAGTAAGGATTCTCTGTTTGAGTTTGATGGTTCTCAAATTGGTACTCGGCTGGGAAATTCTTTGTTGAAGTGGATTCGGCATCAGGATGGTGCAGCAAGTGTT
>NZ_JAUBQU010000010.1:51504-94117 GCF_036701435.1 Microcoleus sp. Pol12A5 | reverse complement strand
AGACTAAATTAGTAGATGCACCCTGATTAATTAACTCCCGACCAATTTTGGTTTGGGGTTTTTTTTTGCCGATCGCAAGCTGAGCCACAAATTTCCGCAAAATCTACCAAAGTGTCCTGAAAGAGGTGGTGTAAAGCCGGAGACTAAATTAGTAGATGCACCCTGATTAATTAACTCCCGACCAATTTTGGTTTGGGGTTTTTTTTTGCCGATCGCACCCCCTCGTCGCCAATGTTCGCAAATTCTACCAAAGTGTCCTGAAAGAGGTGTTTTGAGGCGGGAGATTAAATTAGTAGATGCACCCTGATTAATAAACCCCAGCCAATTTTGGCCGGGGTTTTTTTTAGCTCAAAAGCTGCCTTAACCAATTAGGCTAAATCGCCTCAAAAGACTGCACCTCAAGAACCGGGCCGATCATGGCAAAAGTCATCACATCCTTGCGGACTTCACCTTTAACACTGACTTTCAAACCAGCTTTTTTCAAATCAGAAGGAGCATCCTTAAGTTCGTAAGTTTCCCCATCTTCGCCGACCAAAGCCCAAGTACCGGGACCCAATCCTTTGCGTTCAATTACACCTTTGACAGTAATACTCATGCCGATCGCACCTCTGTTTTAATTGCTAAACGTGCCAATCCAAAACACAGTAAAGCATTGACAATCAAGAATGTTTGTGATACCAAACCTGTGCCCAATCCCCAGACTGCGGGAGACACAAAAGCATTCACCGCTAAACTGCTGGCAAAACCGATCGAAATTGCGATCGCGATCCACTTCCACTGTTGATGTCCCAACAGCAAAGCAATCAAAATCCCAGGAATCAAAACGCTAGCAAAAAAGGGATTCAGCATACTGCTGCCATTAATTGCGCCGCCGAGTTCGGGAATAGAACTGCCCATCACCCGCATCGGCCACTGCGGCAAGTCAAATACAAACAAGTTCCGCAGGAAAAAGAACCCAGAACTCCCAGCCATCAAGCCGCCGGAAAAGCCCCAAGTCCACTGGAACGGAAAATAATTCCGCAAAAAGAAAGCCAGCAGGTAAGAACCGAGCACCATTGCAATTTTAGGCAAGAGGGCGACTGCACCGCCGTCAATCCAAAAGCGGGGGTTGAGATACCCGTTATCGCGCAGCCAGCGGAAGAAATCGCGGAAGTTGATTTGTCCGCGCTGGGCTAGCTGAACTGCTGCGGCTGCGTCTAGGTGTCCTGAACCAAAATGGTTTAACGGATCTTCAGTGACAGTTCGCGAGGACTGCAAGAGTACGCTGCGAATTTCGTCTGGTTCTGTGATGCCGGAAGCCTTGACAAGGGCTGCAACTGCTGCAACGTGGGGAGAAGCCATGCTAGTGCCTTGGTAGCCTTCAAAGACTTCGGCGCCGGTTTCCGGGTCGATCGTACTTTGCAGGATTTTGCCCATTTCAGAACCGCCGGGGGCTGCAATGTCAACCCCTGCGCCGAAATTGGAGTAAGAGGCTTTTTCGTCGTCGGGGCCGAGGGCGGAAACGCCGATGACGTGGGGATAGCGGGCTGGATAGGAAGCGGAACTGTCGCCGGAGTTGCCGGCGGCTGCGATGATGACAACACCTTTAGAGTGGGCGTAGTCGATCGCCTCTTCCATTAACTGACTTTCGCCACCGCCACCTAAACTCATGTTGATGACATCTGCGCCGTTGTCAGCAGCAAATTTGATCGCTTCGGCGATGTCGGAAACCGTGCCACCACCGCTGCCGCCTAACACTTTTAGCGGCATTAAAGCTGCTTCGTAGGCAATGCCTGCAACGCCGTAATTGTTGTTAGTTGATTGGGCGACTGTACCTGCGACGTGAGTACCGTGGCCGTTGTCATCGTAGGCTTCGGCGCGATCGTTTACAAAGTCGTAGCCCGGTACAAATTTGGTTTCTTTTAAGTCAGCGACTGGAGTAATACCCGTGTCAATTATCGCTACTGTTGTGCCGCTGCCTTTGGTTTCGTTCCAGGCAGATTCTACGTTGATACTGCGGAGATTCCACTGCTTGGTATACATGGGGTCGTTGGGAATCTCGAAAGCGCTGTAGACGTAGTTCGGTTCAATGTATTCGGTATCTTTAGCCAAATTTGATTTTCTCAGGGCGTTTAGCAAAGTGCGATCGCCCTTAACTACATATACATTGTCGCCTGCTGAGAATTCGCTGTTGAGTTGGGGTGCGACTTGGTACTGTTGGGCGATCGCATTTACTTCTTTCGCAATCTCAGCAGCACCCAAATCTTCGCGGAAATCCAGCACAATCGAGTCGTAAGTGCCTTGAGTAGAAAGTCCTGGGAAATTAGAAATCGCCCAGCCGAGCCCGATTAAAAATAAGCACAGAAGGAAAAACTTTTTCATGGCCGATCGTCCGTTTAGGGAAGGCTTGTTCACCACAATAACCCAATTTTCACCGCCAGCGCCAGTTTTCCTTGCTGCGACTTGTGGGGATCTCGCACGCGGGCGTTTGGTATTTTTCGGCGGTGGCTGTTGCTCAATCAAAAATTGCTCTAATTTCTAGTTTAAATTGCAGAGCAAGTTTTACGACTTCAATTAATTGTATCATTAGAGAAGATGAGAAACAGAACCTGGACTATTTTCAACAAGGGTATTGCATGGAAAGAGGTTTAATGTGGCTGCCGCTGCTGGCAATCTTTATCGGGCTGGCTTGGGCTGGATGGAACGAGTATCAAAAGCTGGAAGCGTATCGCGTCTGGGCAGAACAATTCGCTAAAGCCAAGTACGATATTTATGCTGTACTCGGTCAGCAAGAAGACAGTTTAACTTGGGGAAAACCTACTCGCAGCGGGCCTGTGAATTTGCAAACTTTTTCTTTAAAAGACGTGCAGTCGCTGCGGTTGTTAGTCAACTCTCAGGCAGTTGATTTAGAGTCGCCCCCAAGTTCTGGAAGTCCAATAGCCCTCGAATTTTTGTTGAAAGATGCTGCTGCGGTGCAGGTTCCTTTTACAGAAATTCCTCTAGCGACTAAATGGGGAAAACACTTGCAGCAAGAATTGCAGCGCTTTAGGTAAAAACAGTCTCCGGCGGGGGAGCGTATCACATATGAAATCGGCTACTTGAAGTTACAAAATTCTGTAAAACTGGTAGTAGAAATAGAACTTACGCAACAAATCCTTTGAAGTGCCATCTATAGGGGTAAAGTACCCACGGATCACCCGGAGGACATGAGTTCTTGCAGTAATGTAGTAGGAGTAGTGTCCCCGTGCCTAGCCCGCTCGTGTTCCGTGCGTACCTTACAGTTAAAGTTATTGACCAGCGCGTCCTAAAACAGCTAAATTGCCAGCCCCCCAATCTGCGGAATGCAAACACAAGAATTTTTACAGCGCTATCAACAGGGAGAGCGCAACTTTGGTCACATTGACCTCAGCGGCGCTAGTTTAAGCGGTGTTAACCTGCGAGATATAGACCTCACTGGTGCTAACTTGACCGGCGCTAATTTAAGCTGGTCTTTTTTGAGCAATGCCAAGTTGATAGGGGCTTGTTTGCGCCGCGCGGATCTCCGCAGTGCGGGGCTAGCTGGGGCGAATCTGAGCGGGGCAAATTTGAGCGGGGCAAATCTGGCTAAAGCGGATTTGCGCCTTGCTTGTTTGGAAGCAGCAGAACTCAATTGGGCCGCGTTCCCCGAAGCGGATTTGGGCGGTGCTAATCTTCAAGGAGTTAAATCTGATCAGATTAATTTGGCTGGGGCTAAACTCGACGGCGCGAAGTTGATGGCGGCGGAATTGATGGAGGCGAATCTCAACCGCGCCAGTCTTGTTGGTGCTAATTTAACGGGTGCTAATTTGCGGGAAGCGCATTTGGTGGAAGCGAATTTGCGATCGGCAATTTTAATCGGTGTAAATTTGATTGAATCTGACTTGAATGGCGCTCAAATGCGATCGGCAAATCTGACGGGCGCTGACTTGCACCGAGCTGTGCTGGCGGGGGCGGATTTGACTGAGGCGGTGCTGGATAACGCTGATTTGAGTCGAGCTAATCTGGCGGGTTCTTATTTATTGAAAGCGAGTTTTAAGAAGGCACTTTTGCTGCGAGCTAACCTGCAAGGAGTGTATTTACTGCGAGCTGATTTGAGCGAAGCTAATTTGCGAAGTGCTGATTTGCGGAAAGCTGATTTGAGTGGCGCTTATTTGATGGATGCGATGTTGGGTGAGGCGGATTTAAGAGAAGCTTGTTTGATTGAGTGCCGTTTGATTCGGACGAATTTGGAGGGGGCGCAGCTTACGGGTTGCTGCATTCAAAATTGGCAAGTTCAAGATGTCGATCTGTCGAGAGTTGACTGCAGCTATGTTTTTACTCAGTTTGATTATACTGCGAAAGTTGCGGCAAATCGCTTTCCGGTCGATCGCGATTTTGAGTCGGGGGAATTGGGGCGGCAGCATCAAGAGGACAGTTCTATTGTCAAGGTGTCTTTTGAGGAAGCTCCTAATTGGGAGGCTTTGGTTTTTACGCTGCGTCGGGTGGAGTTGGAAAGCCGCGAACTCAAATTGAATGTTCAATTTTTTGAGTCTGCGGGAGAACAAAATTTACTGAGGCTGAGCGCGAACCGTTTGGTGAACGGCAAGATTTTGGGCGATCGCATTTTGGATCTTTATCCAGATATGTTGGAAAAGGTTTTAGCCAAGGACGCGGAGATTTTGAGTTTGCTCGACTTGGCTGTTCCTAGTAACAATGCGGAGCCGGCGGAGCCGAGTCACAAAGAAATACTGCTCAGAAGACAGGAAATCTACCAGCGAATGGTGCGCCAAATTTCGTTTATTTTGATGTCTCAGACGCCGGATAAATTCTCCGAAAGCGTGCAGCGGCTGTTGGATTATTTGAAGCAGCAAGGTATCCCGACAGAGCAGATTCAAAAGAAAGTCATCAGTCAGGCGATCGTGCAGCGCGCCAAGCAAGACCCGGCTTTTCGGGAACAGTTGCTCGCGTGGGAGAAAACGGCGTCCGATCGCGTTCGCGGTTCGATGATGGGGGAAGCGGTGCGGTATGCGATCGCCCTTTTGAGCGATTATTAACAGTTAATTGTTAACACTTGAAGTCGGAGAGCGGCTAGCGGCTAATACCCGCACTTGCTCTTCTGCGTCGGAAACTGCAAGCATCGTGCAGCGGGCAAAGCAAGACCGGGTGGTTCGGGAACACTTGCTTAAGTGGGAGAAAACGGCTTCGGAGTGCGATCGTTGTTAGGTAATGGGGGAAGCGGTGCGGTTTGGGAGGCCCTTTTGTGGGAATGAATACACACAAAAGGGCCTCCCCATTAAAAATCTTCCAACCAGAGCTCGATTTAACTGTGCGGTTAATTAGAATATAGTTCAGTATCTTCCTTCAAAAGCTTACACAACTCATCCAAATCTTTCTTACTGTGTTCAATCAGTTTTTCACCTCGGTTCTCTAGGTACTCAATATTACTGGGACTTGCGTTGTCGATTTGATCGTGACCATTATCGCTACTCAATTGAAGTTGAAAACGATAGTAGTTTCGGTTATTTTCTTTATCTCCTTTAGTGACCATTAGCTGATCGAGTTCATAAGCAACCGATTCGCTTTGGCCATCTAGAACAACGTTAATTAAGGGAATAGCCCATTTTAGTTGACCCCAATTTTTTGCTTCTTTATACTTATATTTCTTAGTTAGTGAGCCCGTACCTAAAGAAACAACAAGGGTCTCAGTACGTTGTAGTTCTTCACCAGTCTTTTTCTTGTAAGAAATCATCGCCTCCATCATTGCAAGTGAGGAAGGATTATTTGCAATAATTCCGCCGTCTACAAAAGCGTAATATCCCTCATCGGTATGATGTCCCGTTTCGAGTTGGTAGGGTGGAAAGAATGTCGGTGCAGCAGAAGTTGCCATTGCTGCTTCCCACATTTTGAATCCCGTACATACTTTCCGGCTCTCAAAACTCTTGATTTCCTCTGCGTCCCGATTGCTTGTAAAAAAAATTGGTGCTCTGAGTTCGATATCATAGCTCGGAATAAAAATTTCTCGTAATGCCTCTTCAACCTTAGCTTCACCTAAAAGATCCTTTAAAACTTGTTGCCTACCTTTTGGGTTGTGCTTGGGTTGTAACAAATCATCAAAATCCAGTGGAACATACTCATTAAAAATTTTTTGTCCATATTTGCGATAGAAATTTACAAGTTCGGCAGCGGTATACTCTGGCTCACGATTGATGCTAGAGTCTGAGTTCTTTCTAGTTAAACCCAGTGCTAAAATTCCTCCTGTTGAAGTGCCTGCAATAAAATCAAACATTGCTGCTATGCGTTTTCCTGTGCGCTCTTCAATGTAGTTGAGAAGGATCGCAGGAATAATACCCCGAATACCACCACCATCAATTGATAGAATTCTTCTCTTGAATTTAGGACCCATCACATTTACTCCTTTAGATATTGCTTAAATTATCAAGTGAAATGAAACAAAATTATACAGCATTAAAATACCAACAGCCCACGTCATCATATGGTTTCCGGTTGCATCGAAATAATAAAATCGAGTCAACAGTTAACAGTCAAAAAAACATTTTTCGAGCAACCAGTCAACAGTCAAAAGTCAACAATTATTTCCCTCGTGCAACCGGAATTTATATGAATCCAACCCGTCGTTAGTGCGGTAACTTGCTCAGGGCGTGCCAAGTTCTATAGCCGACAATTCCATCTTGCGGTAAAGCCTTGCTGAGTTGCAATTGTCGCACTGCTACATCTGTCATTGTCCCGAAGAATCCGTCAATGGAGCCGAAATAATATCCATTGATTTTTAAGACATTCTGAACAATTTTAACAGCATTACCAGAACTGCCCTTCATGACTATCGGCATATTCACAGGTGCACCAGAGTATAGTGTTTCCCAAGTGATAGGGCCGACAATCCCATCTTCTTTTAAAAAGACGCGGTGTTGATAACCTTTGACCGCGTTTTGAACTTGCACACCGAAGATACCGTCAATCGGGCCGAAATAAAATCCCCAATGATATAGAAGCTGTTGTAGTTCCTTGACAGCTTGACCTGTTGAACCCATTTGTAAAGTGGGTTTGTTTACTCCAGTGGTTTCAGCAAATGCCAGATTTGATTGAGCAGTAGTATCGGCGACGAGAGCCATAGTTTCATTGTTCAAGCTTCTTTCTTCGGTGTACATAATGTGGTTTTTCTCAACATTTAAGTTTTAGTCTTTGATATTTCAGGTATAACTGGTGGGATTTGTGAATGCACAGTCACTTTTTGGAGTGTCACTCATGTGAGTGTCACTCGTTTGAGTTAGTCCCAGTGTTAACTGTTAATTTCTCTTCCGGCTGCGCCGGAATGATATTCTGAAAGAATCTTAAGAGTGCAACGAGGACAAGTTATGCCTAAACGTCTAAAGTTGGAGTCTCCTCAAACTTCAGAAAGAAGAGTTGTCTAAACTTTATCGTCAAGCATCGCCTCCAATTGAACGGACGCACTACCAAATAATTTGACTCTTGGCAACCGGACAAGTTACAGAAGATTTTGCTTCGACCACGAGCTAATGTCGTAACTCGATATATCGCGAAAGTTCCTTGTTACAATTCATATTATTTCAGTGCTGCCAAGTTCTTCTAAAGCAACCTTCTTTGATTAAAGAGATCACTTGTTTTCACGGGTGGCAAAAAACCATAGCTAGATCATTCCGGCACAGCCGGAATTGATATCATCCGGATAACCGCAGCAGATATCAAACAAAGCCGAGATGTCGCCACCCGGCTCAATTCACTCTGACCGCGGGCGAGAATTCACAGCCTGAGCAATCTGCCCCTCTTGTTTCTCAACTGCCACCAGTTCGTAAGTCGCCAGAGTCTTATTAATCCGCGCTAAAAAGCGAGCATTGCACGGTAACTCTTTAGCAAGGGTGGAAGAGCAGGTATGATTAATTTTCTGAAGTGCCTAAAGGATTGTTTCCAGTTATATCAATTCCGGTAGCATCGGAATAGTAAAGTCCAGTCAACAGGCAAAAATCACAGATGGTGCAACCGGAATCCATCTAATTCATCTGCATTAATCTGTGTTAATTTGCCCTCATCTGCGGTCAAAAAAAGAGAATTTATCGGGCCGCAGATGACAAGAGATAGACGCAGATTCACGCAGAGATAGAGAACAGAGATAGGAATAATTCCGATGCTAACAGATTTGATGTTACCAATCTTGACTGCGTAGCCGGCGACCCGCTAAGGCCCGGATTTGCTCGTCGCCGTCGGAAACGGCAAGCGATCGCAACAACGGCACAACTCCGGGATTTTCGGGATAATGTTCGATAATCGCTTCGAGCGCTGTAAATCGAGGATTGTAAGGAAAAGAACCGTTTTGATTGTCAACATCGCTCAAAGCCCGATCGCGCAAAAACTCAAACATTCCCGGCTCGTCTTTCCATCCACGCATTAACTCTACCAGGGCGATCGCCCGCACCTGCGAATCTTCATCGTTTTGAGCTCTACTTTTGAGCCACTCGAAAGTTTGAGACTGATTTGTCCGCGCCCGGGCTAACTTTTGCAAAGCCATTTGCCTGACAGCCGGACTCTCATCGCCCTCTGCTTTTGCCTCCAGCAGCATCCAAGTTTCAGGGTTGTCAGGCCAGTTGTAAGCGAGTTCAAGCACCGCCGTTGGGCGGACCAGGGCATCGCTAGAATCGAGCTGAATTTTCAGCCAAGGCAAGGTTTCCTGGTCGTCGGGCCACCCCCGCACGATCGCCCGCACCAGCACGCTCAGCAGGTGAGAATCTTGCTCTGACTCGACCAGGCTTTTGAGGAAAGGCAGCGTCTCGCCCCGGTGAGACCAGCGTTTTGCGATCTCTTCCACGGCAGTTTCTCGGACGTTCAGGTGTCTGTCTGACTCGGCGACATTTTGCAACCAAGTAAAGACTTCGAGACGGGGTGACGGCAGTGTGGCGACAGCTTCCACTACTACTTGTCGCACAGTCCAGTAATCTTCGGAATCAGCTATTTTTTGCAGCAGGGGCAGGGTTTCTGGGTGGTCGGACCAACCTGCTGCTATCTGTTTTAGGGCTATTTCGCGCAGGTCGGCGTCGCGATCGCCCAATGCTATATTTTTCAAAAAAGTCAGAGTTTCGGGGTTCCCGGCCCAGCCAGAGGCAATTGCTTGCACTGCTGCCCGCCGGACGCTCGAACTCGCGTCGGACTCGGCTAGGGTTTTCAGCAGCGGGTAAATGTCGGGCTCGCCGGGCCAGTGCGAAGCCAATTCTTCTAAAGCTGCTGTCCGTACTTCTTTGCTGCTGTCGGATTCGGCTAGGGTTTTCAGCAGCAGGCAAACGTCGGCTGCTGCAGGCCAGCCCGCTGCCAACTCCCGCACCGCTACTGTTCGCAGGATAGAACTTCCTGTCTGGGCAAGGTTTTTGAGCAGGGAGACGGTGCCTAAAAGGCTGTGCCAACCTCGGGCTATTTCTTGCCACGCTGCGACTCGCACTCCCAAATTTTCGTCGGATTCGGCGGCGGTTCTCAGCAGCAGCAAGGTATCTGTGCGATCGGGCCAATTAGAGGCTAACTGTTCGAGTGCTGCGGTGCGGACTGCGGGACTTTGATCGAACTGAGCCAAGGCAGCCAGCAGCGGCAATGTATCGCTCGTGTCTGGCCAACCACAAGCCATTTCTCGCACACAGGTCGATCGCACTGCCCAGCTTTGATCGGATTTGGCGAGGTTTTTGAGCATCAGGTAAATTTCTGGCTGCTCTGGCCAACCGCGGGCTATTGCTTCGACTGCTGTGGCTCGGACTTCGCCGCAGTCACTGGAGTGAGCGAGTATTTTCAGCCAGGGCAGGGTTTGCGGGTCGTTTTTCCAAGTTTGGGCGATCGCCGCGATCGATCGATTGCGAATTTGATAAGTTTCCTGCAATTCTTGAGCGCTTTGATAAAGAATCAGGAAACCCGTGCCGTATTGCGATAACTTTTTTAAAGCGTTTAACAGTTTTTTTTCGGTTTTTTTATTAACATCATTTTTATTTTTTAACAGGCATTGCGCAGCTAAAAATAAATTAATAAATTTTTCTGGTTGACCGTTTTGCTCGGTGAGATATTCTATAATTTCGCTTGCTGTTTCTTTGTCGAGCTTGGCTGAAATTTCTCCGAGGACTTCGTGTAAAGATTCGTCCCGCCAGTGCTGGCCGAAAACTTGTGCCTTGAGTTCCCCCCAAGTCAGTTGACCGATTTTGAGTTGGGCATGGATTAACTCTGCTACAGTCTGGGGATTATTTTCGGAAACAAGTTTTTTTAACAACATACCGATACCCTGCCCGTGAAGTTTGTTTGCATTCAAAATCCGAAACCATATCCAGTATTAGTTTAGAGTTTGGTGAGCCTTCCTGGAGTAGGTCGCTGATTCACTCCATTTTATACCACAACTACGGGGTCGCGTCCCAATGCAAAATCCGCCACCACCCAGAGAAATGTTAGGTGTTGGCGGATGGCGCTCGAACAATTAAGCCGCTGAATCTAGCTAATAGCTACTTGGACGCGATCGGCTGCAACCCGAACCGCAAAAGTCGGAATTTTTACCGTTTCATCATCGAGACATTGCCCGGTAGCCAGACTAAAGTTTTGTTTGTAAATGGGAGAAGCAACTTTGAGAGTGCCGTTGCGATCGCCCACAATTCCCCGCGACAAAACAAAAGCTTTGCTAAACGGGTCGTAATTGCTAAGCGCATAAACTTCATCTCCGTTTCCCACTCGGAAAATCGCCACTTGTTCGCCTTTAACTAAAGCGCAAACTCCAGTATAAGGGGCGATCGCATCGAGAGAACACACATCTACCCAAGTTGTTACTGTATCGGAAACTTGTAATGATTGAACCATCTTCTTTTCCTGTTAATTTACTTTAATTTCATTCCCAGCCTCCGGCTGGGAACGTAGGTTTCGAGGCTCTGCCTCCCCGAAGGAGTCTCTGGTTCACGGTTTGAGGAGGCAGAGCCTCCGGGACTTCATTCCCAGGCAGAGCCTGGGAACGAGATTAAATCTTGCTCCCTCCCCTGATTCAAGGGGAGGGCTGGGGAGGGGTTATTCCGAAACTCCAACCAGAGCCTTTTCATGTTCGTTAGCAGGCCGCGCTTGTCCCCGTTCCGCAACACGAACAATACTCGGATCGGGCAAATCGGAATTCACAAAATGCTGGAACCGCTGCACCTTTTGTGGGTCTTCAATCGTCGTTTTCCACTCACATTGATAAGTGTTAACTAAATGTTCCATCTGCGCTTCTAATTCAGCACAAATGCCAAGAGAATCCTCAATTATTACCTGTTTCAAGTATTCAATACCGCCCTCAAGCTTATTCAACCAAGTAGCAGTGCGTTCCAATCTATCTGCCGTGCGGATGTAGAAAACCAAGAATCGATCGATATATTTAATCAGCGTTTCCTTATCGATATCCGTCGCCAGCAAAACCGCGTGTTGTGGCTTAATGCCGCCATTGCCGCACACGTACAAATTCCAGCCGTTTTCCGTAGCAATGATCCCAAAATCCTTGCTTTGAGCTTCCGCGCATTCGCGAGTGCAACCAGAGACAGCAGATTTGAGCTTGTGGGGCGATCGCAAACCGCGATAACGCAATTCAACCTCGATCGCCAAACTCGTTGAATCCTGCACCCCAAAGCGGCACCAAGTGCTACCAACACAAGATTTTACAGTACGCAGAGCCTTACCGTAAGCGTGTCCCGACTCAAATCCCGCATCAATCAACCGACGCCAAATATGCGGCAATTGATCCACGCGAGCTCCAAACAAATCAATCCGTTGCCCGCCAGTAATCTTAGTATAAAGCCCAAAATCCCTGGCAACTTCACCCAAAACAATCAACTTATCAGGAGTGATTTCTCCCCCCGGTATTCGCGGCACCACCGAATAAGTACCGTCGCGCTGAATGTTTGCCAAAAAGTAATCGTTTGTATCTTGCAAACCGACGTGAGACTTCTCTAAAATGTGGTCATTCCAAGTAGAAGCCAGCATGGAACCAACAGCAGGCTTGCAAATTTCGCATCCCTTACCTTTGCCATGTCTTTCAATCAACTCCTCAAAGGTTTTAATCTCTTGAGAACTCACTAAATGGTACAATTCTTGACGAGAATATTCAAAATGTTCGCAGAGATTATTTTTGACTGCAAACCCAGCTTTTTTCATCTCCGACTTAAAGATATCCGTGACCAAAGGCACGCAGCCGCCGCAGCCAGTACCAGCTTGAGTGCATTTCTTGACGCTGGCAACATCGATTAAATTGCGATCGCGAATCGCTGCACAAATCTGACCTTTGGTAACATTATTGCAAGAACAAATTTGAGCAGAATCCGGCAAACTGTCTACTCCAAAACCCGCTGATGCTCCCCCTTCTCGCGGTGGCATTAACAAATCTTCGGGATGCGGCGGCAGAGCAATTTCATTTTGCATGAATTGCAGCAAAGTGCCGTAAGCAGAAGCATCTCCCACGAGAATTCCGCCTAAAATTAGACTGCCGTCTCGATTTAAAACTAATTTTTTGTAAATGCCTTGAAAGGTGTCAGTGACAACAATTTCTTTAGCATCGCCCGACTTGGGAAAAGGATCTCCAAAACTAGCGACATCCACCCCCAATAATTTGAGTTTAGTAGACATATCCGCACCTGTAAAAGTGCTTGTAGCGGGGGAATCCTGCCGGCCATCGGCTGCACGGCTCAAAGTATCTGCTGCTACGCTTGCCATTGTATACCCAGGCGCAACTAAGCCGTAGATGCGATTTTGATAAAGCGCACATTCTCCGATCGCATAAATGTCAGGATCGGAGGTTTGGCAGCTATCATTTATGATGATACCACCGCGTTCTCCTACTTCTATACCGCAACTTCTGGCAATTTCGTCGCGGGGGCGAATGCCAGCAGAAAACACAATCATATCTGTTGCCAATTCCGAACCGTCAGCAAACAGCATTTTAGTAACTTTGCCATC
Source organism: Microcoleus sp. Pol12A5 (assembly GCF_036701435.1). NCBI lineage: Bacteria > Bacillati > Cyanobacteriota > Cyanophyceae > Oscillatoriales > Microcoleaceae > Microcoleus > Microcoleus sp. Pol12A5. Next base: position 81,181 of record NZ_JAUBQU010000010.1, on the reverse strand, counting down.
TTCGCTGACAATTTCTGTGGTAGATTTGCTGGTATGAACCGAAACCCCCAACTCTTCTATTTTGCTGCGGAGAATTGCACCGCCCATCTCGTCAACTTGCACGGGCATCAGCCGCGAGGCAAACTCAACTACGTGAGTTTTTAGACCCATATTTTGGAGCGCGTTTGCACATTCTAGACCTAACAAGCCGCCGCCAATTACTACACCACTTTTGCAATTTTTAGCGTAATCTGACATCGCTTCTAGGTCGTCAATTGTCCGGTAAACAAAAGTCCCTGTAGCGTCTTTGCCTTTAATTGATGGCACAAATGGATAGGAACCGGTGGCGAGAACAATTTTGTCGTAGGTAACTTCTAAACCGTTGGCTGAAGAGACTATTTTGTGTTCCCGGTTAATGGCTACTGCTTTGTCGCCGATGTAAATTTGAATGCCGTTTTCTTGGTAAAATCCCGGTGCAACTAAAGATAAATCTCCCGCTGTTTTGCCAGAGAAAAATCCGCTGAGGTTTACGCGATCGTAAGCAACACGCGGTTCTTCACAAAAAGTAATTAAATTCCAGTGTTTGGCAGCATCCGAGCTGACCATTAACTCTAGGAACTTGTGACCTACCATGCCATTGCCGATTACAATGAGGTTTTTTTTGGCTGTCATTAGAATCTTTTTTATCCCGTTTATCAGTAGTTGGGTTTATTAATATAAGACTTTATTGTAAACTTTTGTACTTATATATACAAAAAATGGGTGTTTATGCAATTGTCGAATACTTTCGATTGCATTTTTGCATGATGTGTGCGATCGACTTAAGTAGGCGCATCAGTGGATTTTAGATTTTAGATTTTCTTCACAGTTAAAAATGGTGCGTCATCTAAGTGTTTTTGACAAAACGATTGACATTTTTAGTGTGACGCACCTTACAGTTTTATAATTTTTAATTATTATTTAAGCTCCCATGCTCGAATACTGCTTCAAGCCCTGTCGCCAAAGCCAGCGATTCCACACAAAAAACACTGCACTCCAACCCAGCATCACCAACAAACTGCGCCCTACATCTACGGGCAATCCGATCAAGATTGAAGCGGGAAAATGAATCAAATAAGGAAAAGGGGTCCACAAAACTACTTCGCGCACGGGCGCGGGAAACACTTCTAGTGGCGCGGTAATTCCCGATAAAAACAGGTAAATTAAAGACCAGAATTGCTCGATCGCACTTGCCCTCTCCAGCCAAAAAGCAAACAGCGCAAAAGTATACTGTATCAGAAACCGCAAACAAAAAGTCAAGACGATAACCAACAAAAATAGCAAAAACCTGCCCAAACTCGGCAGCCAAAAAGACTGCGGGCAAATTGCAAAAAATAGCAGCACTAATCCGAATACAAAGGGCAGCCTTGCAAACCTTTCGGAAACGTGAGATACGAAGTGGTGCCATACGGGATCGAGAGGCTGCAACAATCTATTAGATAGCTTGCCTTGCACTACTTCCTTTTCAAACTCCCAAATTACCCAAACTACATTTACTTGCCTGACAATGAAAGTGGCTAAAAAATAACGGGCAAAGTCGAGGGAATTCAGCCCAAATTGACCAGTCTTGGCCGCCTGCATCCAAACACCCATCAAGATAAATGGCAAAGCTCCCGACAGGGCCCACAAAAACAATTCTGCCCGGTATTCGAGCATATAAGCGTAGTAGGTAAATAATAAAGTTTTAGCAATTTTGATTAATTTTGTCATATCAATTTTAGATTTAATTTTTCGGTGTTAGCAACGGGCTAGATGCCCGCTGCACAAAACATTGAAACTCTCGCGGAACAGATATCTTGTCTTTTATGGAGAATGAACCCAGCCAAAAATATTACACTTTTCCCGTGCGGAAAACGCGACCGATTACCTCTTCAATTGGCGGGTCGGTAACAGTCAAATCTATCACTTCCAACTCCGCCAAAATCTTCGCCACGCTCACCGTCAGCTCTTCCCTTTTCACTAAAAAACGCACCGATTGTCCCTCAATAGATTCTACCTCCCCGTAAGCAAAAGCACTATCTTTTGCCAGCGGCTTAGCTAATTTTACCTGAACTTCCCGATAAGGTGCAAACCTGTCGAGCAATCCGTCTAAACTACCATCATAAACTAATTGCCCTTCATGGATTAACAAAACGCGCTTGCACAAAGCAGTAATGTCCGCCATGTAATGGCTCGTCAACAGCACCGTTGCTTGATAGCGCTCGTTATATTCTCGCAGAAATTGCCTGACGCTAAACTGTGCGTTTATATCCAAACCTAAAGTCGGTTCATCTAAAAATAATACTTCCGGCTGGTGCAGCAGCGCCGCCATTAATTCAGCTTTCATTCGTTCGCCTAAAGAAAGCTTTCGTACCGCCTGATTTAACTTGCCTTCTAGTGACAGCATCTCTGTCAATTCTCCGACTCGCCGCCGATAATCTGTATCGGGAATGCCGTAGACCGCGGCATTGATTCGCAGAGAGTCAAGCACAGGTAAATCCCAAATTAACTGCTGTTTCTGCCCCATGACTAAGGTGATTCTTTGCAGAAAATCTGCTTCGCGGCGGAAAGGAGTACGATCGCACACACTCACCGTACCCGCAGACGGATAAATCAAACCCGTCAGCATTTTCAGCGTAGTAGTTTTGCCCGCACCGTTAGCACCGAGAAACCCCACGAATTCCCCCGGTTCAATACTGAAAGAGACGCCCTCAACTGCTTTAATATTGCGGTAAGTGCGACTAAAAAAGTGTCGCACTGTTCCTTTAAGTCCCGGTTCTTTAATCGCTACTGGATAAACTTTGCTCAAGTCTTCAACTAAGATAATTGGCATCGGCTCAAATTTTAACTTTTATTTTAATCTAGGGTATTTCCATCAGGCTTGTGCCAAGATGGAGCGATCGATATCTCTAGTAGGGTTCGCCAACTATTGCTCGCTCGCGAGTGAGAAAGTAACGGTGTTCGGGCGCACCCTACTAAACGGTAGAATATTGAACAATATCCATGCTGACATTGCACAAAGTTTACAAATATGGTACTCACACCAGATAATTCAGACATCTCTCGTTTGTTAGGAGACAATTCTTCTGAAAATATTACACTTGCACCAGGACAACTTGCTAGTTTTCCTGGGGGACTTTGGATGCTGGGCGGGAATGATACTGTCACGGGATCGTCAGATGCAGAACGGATTTTTGGCAACGATGGTAAAGACAGCCTGTTAGGCGGTGTCGGCAGTGATTCTATTTACGGTGGCAAAGATGATGACGATGTGTTAGGAGAAACTGGCGAGGATTTGTTGACAGGAGATAGAAATAGCGATTTCCTTAATGGGGGTGGGGGAAATGATTTGCTGCGCGGAGGACAAGGTGTTGATTTGTTAGTGGGCGGTGACGGTAATGATACTTTAATTGGCGACAGAGAGGTAGATATTTACCAAGGTGGTGCAGGTAGCGATGTATTTGTTTTGAGAGTCGATCAAGCGGGAAGCAGAGTAGTGGGAATTGAAGTTCCTGACGCGGTAATTGTGGATTTTGATAAGTCTAGCGATTCGATTGGCATTAGTGTGCCATTTACCAGCAGCAATATCTCCTTGGAAGAGGTAAGTTATAGCTTGAACGATCCGAGACTGCTGCTGATCGATCCTTCAACTATAACGGGGGGAACGAGTTTGTTAGCCAAGGGTGGCATCTCGCAGCGAAGTCTCGATCCCGATGGCAATGGCCGCGTGGAAGCTACTAATATTAGATTCGGTTTTACGAATGCTTTGTTGGGTACTGTTTTGAATGTGACCCCAGCCGATTTAAACGGTCGTTTTATTAATGCTAATTCTTTGCTTTAATTCGTGGGTTATATATCCCTAGTAGGGTGCGCCTAGCGCACCTTACCCATTACGCATTATCTAACTCACCGTCAAAACTGCGCGATAGCGCACTTGATTGTCCCGTACTTTTTGCATTGCTTCATTCGCTTGTGCGATCGCAAAAACTTCGACAATCGGCTCAATCCCAAACCTCTCTGCAATTGACAGCATTTCATTAATCATAGCGCGACCGCCGATCGGCGAAGCCATAATTCGGCGCCGCTTTGTCAGCAACGGAAACAAGGGAATGCTCAACGGTGCGTCCGGAACCCCCACAAAAGCAAGCGCACCGTCAGAATCGAGAAAATCAATGTATGGAACCCAATCTAAAGCAGCAGGAACAGTGCTCAACAAAATATCTAATTTGCTGCTGGGCGCTTGAGGAATTTCGCCTTTTCCTACTACAATAGCTTCGTCCGCCCCCATTTTCTGTGCAAATTCTGCCTTATCTTGGGAAGTAGTAAAAACTGTAACGCGGTTGCCTAATTTTTTCGCAAATTGCACCGCCATGTGTCCCAAACCGCCGATGCCGAGAATGCCAATTTCTTGCCCCGAACTCATCCCCGCATTCCGCAAACCTGCATAAACCGTAATTCCGCCGCACAACAGCGGCCCCGCTATTTTGGAATCGATGCCTTTGGGAATAGGAAAAGCAAAGCGGGAATCTACCATCAAATAATCGGCAAAACCGCCCGGGCCTGTAACAATTAATCCCTGGTTTTCATCGCAGAGATTTTCGTTACCGCGCAAGCAGTCGCGGCACTGCAAACAAGACGACCTTTGCCAGCCCACACCAACGCGATCGCCCACTTTTAAATGAGTCACTTGGGGCCCTATTTCTGCCACTTCTCCGATAACTTCGTGGCCGGGAACGAGAGGATATTTTGATTGACCCCAATCGTTGTCAATCATGTGCAAGTCTGAGTGACAGATGCCGCAAGTTAACACTTTTATCAGACATTCATGTACTTTGGGAGGTTCCACATCGAATTTGTATTCTTCAAGCAATCCCCCTGTTTTTTTAGCTGCTAGTGCTTTGATTTGCATGGTGGTGTTTCCTGGTTTGTTTGCCATTATAGTGTTCGGGCCGGGTTTAACACTCTCTTTCTTTAGTTGTATATATTCAAGGGAATCTGGCACTAGGACTCAGGCGCGTTACTAATAATTTGTCTGGTGCGCCCTGGGTACCTTACCAATTACCCATTATCCATTACCACTTAGGATTATAACTTGCCCTTTTCCATTGCCCACTGCATCAAACCGGGGAACAAACGATAAGCTTCCGATGCCAAAAAAGCAGGGCCGACGGTAACTTCTGCACGCTGATTTTTCACAGCATCCCAGATAGCTTTAGCAATATCTTCTGGCTGAGTTGCCCACTCAGATTTCAGCATTTTGCTCATTTGCTGGCGGCGCGATTCGACTGCGGGTTCGTCTCGATCGCGAAATTGAGCTCTTTCTAAAAAATCGCTGTTAATCAGGCCCGGATGCACGGCGCAAACGTGAATACCTTGAGGCGCTAATTCCAATCGCAAACTTTCTGTTAAACCGGTTACTGCATATTTGCTGGCACAATAAGCAGTCATTTGAGGCAAAGGCATTTTGCCACCAATAGAACCAACATTGACTATTGTGCCAGTTTTTTGTTGCAGAAAATGTGGCAAAATTTCTTGAATTGTGTTAACGCAGCCCCAAAAATTGGTATTCATTAATTGCTGCCAGTCTTCGGAGGTAGTGTGCTCGGTCGCCCCCGTGACACAAATGCCGGCATTGTTAACCACAACATCGATGTTGCCGCAGGTATCTAGGGCTTTTTGGACGATCGCGCGCACTTGATGAATATCGCCAACATCCCCCGGAATAGCTACAGCGGAAGTGCCTTCTCGCTGCACTTGAGCCGCTGCTGCTGCCAATCTCTCTGGCTGGCGAGCTACCATCACTACATCGTAACCTTTACTTGCAAATAAAATTGCTGTTGCTTTGCCACTTCCTTGAGAAGCGCCTGTAATCAAAACTGTAGGAGCCATAGATAGTTATAAATTGTAAGTTTGTAATTTGTTTTTTACGATATTGAAACTATAACAGAGGTTAGGTAATTTTAGGGGCGGTCTATATTAATAATTATTGAGTATAAAAATTATTTGTGCTTCGGGAATGGTTTTTTTTTTACGAACCGCGAAGGGGCGAAGGAAGAGAGGAGAGGAGAAGAAGAGAATAGAAATTATTCATAATTTGTGAGAAAATTGCTTTGTAAATTTTCCCAATGCCCAATGCCCAATGCCCAATGCCCAATGCCTAAATAATGAATCTTCCGAAACAAACGCCTAATTGGTCGATCGCCCTAGTGTTAATTATCGGCGTTTTAGCCGTCTCAACTTCCTCAATCTTAATTCGGCTGGCTAACTTAAAAGCAGGCGCGGGCGGTTTGGGTTTCAGTCTGGTACTCGCGGCTTCTCGTCTGACTTTATCTGCTGTAATTCTGCTTCCTGCTTGGCGGAAAATTCAGTGGAACGCTTTGCAACCGGGAGCTCGGCGCTATGCTGCTGCTGCGGGTTTGTGTCTCGCCCTGCACTTTGCGCTGTGGATTACCTCACTTTCTTATACTTCGATCGCCGCCTCGACTGCCCTCGTCACCACTAATCCTGTGTGGGTAGCGCTGTTGTCGCGCTTCTGGTTCGGGGAAAAACTCAGCAAAATGTCGATCGCTGGCATTACTGTAGCCCTGACTGGGGGAATGGCGATCGCCCTCGGAAGCACGGGCGCAGCCCATGCTGGCAGCAGCCAACTGCTTGGCGATTTCCTGGCTATGGCTGGTTCTTGGGCTGTCAGCTTGTATTTGCTGCTGGGCCGGGAAGCTCAGCGGCGGGGACTGGGAATTGGTGGCTATATCGCGATCGCCTATACTGTTGCTGCGATCGTTTTGCTGCCTCTCCCCTTCGCCTTCGGCACTACTTATACTAACTACCCAGACATTGTATATTTTTATATTTTGCTAACGGCCGCTTTGCCTCAGTTAGTCGGCCACACCATTTTGAACTGGGCCGTAGTGCAGATTTCCCCAACTCTGGTAACTCTTGCCATCTTGTTTGAACCGGTTGGGGCGAGTTGGTTGGGTTATTTGCTGTTTGGGGAAGTGCCGGCGCCGGCGGTACTCGCAGGTGCTGCGGTGCTGCTGTTGGGGGTAGCAACCGCTACCGTCGGAGCAAAAAAAATCACTGTCAACAGTTAAGAGTTAACATTTTTCAACATTGCCACTACCGTTGCCGTGAGTCAGAATAAAACAGATTAGGGCTTAAAAACAAAAATAACTCGTCGCTTAAATATTGGTTCCAAACTATCAAATGTCTGACTAATCACTAATGACTAATGGACTAATGATATTCGGGTGCCTTTCGGAGAATAAAATTATGTTGCCAGAACAACTACAGCGGATCATCGGCTACTTTATCGAAGAAGCCACAGAACAGATCCAAATTATCGAACAAGGCTTGCAAGATCTGCAAAATACCCTGCCAGCTCCCCAAAGAATACACCAGCTCATCCGAGCCTCGCACTCGATTAAGGGGGGAGCAGCTATGCTCGGATTTAGCAGCATTCAGCGAATTTCTCATCGGTTGGAGGATTATTTAAAGCTGCTCCGAGAATGTCCGATCGCCATTGATAGCAGGCTACAATCGCTCTTAACCGAAGTTTTTGATATTTTAGCAGGCCTCGTGTCAAAGGTTTCTAAGGGTTTTGGGCTCAACCACGAAGACGCAAACCAAATGCTCTCCCTCGCCGAACCGGTTTTTGACGAACTCGACGCTTACCTGAGATTGCGAATTCCCACTCGCCTGACTGTGAGAGCTACTACGGACGAACACATTCACGTTTTCTCCGGTTACTGCACCTCTTTGAGCGAATTTTCCTCGGCTATTGCTTCGCGCGTCGGTTTGCTCGGAGGCACTATTACCCGCCACGATCGGGATAGCCAGGGCATACGCCTTTGTATTGACATTTATCTGCCGCCTTACACCAGGATCGAAAACATCCGCCAAGCTGTCGAACTCTCCGGCGCTATTATCGGAAATGTTCAGACGCAGCGAGACTTTTCGCTGCTGGCGACTGCGGATTATCCGGTTTACCAAAGTGCGATCGAACCTCCCGCAATTTGCATCGGATGCCGCTATTATTACGGCAGAAGCGACGGTGGCTACCTGCTCAATTGCACGATCCATCCCCGCGGCCCGGAAACAGAAGATTGTCGCGATCGCGAACCGGAATAACCGCTGAAAACTCAGCCCTCGGAAGCACGATTTGCCACCCGAAAAACTTTCTTCTGAAACCAATATTTTCCCTGAAACATTTCACACTACCCCCCTGCCAAATTCTTTTTGAGTTCCTAGATAATTAGATCTTTGTCTTTTAGATAACTAAATCCTTCTTCCTTGTGAAACCTCCCCTAACCACTGATACCCCAACTCGAATTAATTGCATCATGCTTGCAGGATGAGCGATCGCCCAGACATTAATTGTCAGACAAGTGATTGCCATAACTAGCAAGATGTATGTCGGAGGCATGACTACCCCGATCGCGAACCAGGTGAAAACGTGAAATATCATTGCTGTAGCCCAAAGGCTGGCAACAACCACAGACGCCCAAATTTGGATTCGAGGTCGGTTTAGTCCTATCAAAATCGCTGTTTGCAAAGTAGTCAGCAAGTTTGCCGGAACTAAAAAGGCACAGATAGCTATGCAGTAGGTATGAGAAAATTCAGTAACTGTATTGAAGTCGATCATCAGTCTAATTGTCGGGCCTGTTGGGTATACTTAAAGAGCTTAGCGTGACTTGACTTTCAGATCTTGTCACCATTACCTTAACTTAATATTTCAGTAACTAGGCCGCTCTGGAGACGCATTTCTCTCTCCCTTTTCCAGCAGGCAAAATTTTACCACAAATATTAAACTTTTGGGAAATTATTAAACATACTTGAAGAATGGCAACAATTGCTATGATAATTAACATCGGGAAGCGATAGTATAGAAGAGCCAAGTCGGTAAAATTTCTAGAATGCTGAGGCTGGTATAACAGCAACAAATACTGCAGGCTGGTTTTCGACTAAATCATTTTTGATTCGCTGAGTATCGGATGATTGATTCTCACCGTCCATTAAGGGATCGAGCCGTTATGCGATCGAACAATATGAGATTATTATGGAAAAGCCAATTTGCTCTCAAATTTCAAATCAATAGAACTCTCTCCAAATTTTACAGCGGAAGACAAAGCAAATGGATCAACAAATCACAATTCCCGCACTCGAAGAAATTGACTTGACAAACTGCGACAGAGAACCCATTCATATATCGGGGCACATTCAGCCACACGGGGTGCTACTTGTGGTACAAGAACCTGAACTAGAAATACTGCAAGTCAGCGAAAATACGCAAGATTTGTTGGGAATTGATGCAGAAAGTGCGATCGGTAAAAATTTGAGCGTATTATTCAATCGAGTTCAACTAAAAAAACTCAATCTTTGTTTGCGTAATGAAAACTTAAAAACTGTTAATCCAATTAAACTCTCTGTCACAAACAAAGGTCAATATTTAGAATTTGATTGCATCCTCCACCGAGTAGAAGAAGTATTGATTGTCGAGTTAGAATTAGCCACAAACCCAGAAAATATTTCTGTTTTTAGTTTTTATCATTCAGTGAGAGCCACTGTCAGTAAAATTCAAAGCGCCCCAAATCTCAAAGAATTATCTCAAATAACTGTAGAAGAAGTCAGAAAAATATCTGGTTTTGATCGAGTTATGCTCTATCAATTTGACTGCGAAGGCAACGGCGCTGTGATCGCTGAAGCTAAAGCAGAAAACCTAAGTCCTTTCTTGGGATTAAACTACCCCAGCTCAGATATTCCCAAACAAGCCCGACAACTGTATACGTTAAATTGGCTGAGGTTGATCCCCGATGTTAATTATCAACCCGTCCCCCTTGTTTCAGGAAACAATGCTCTTACCACCCAGTCTCAAAACCTCAGTTTCAGCGTGTTGAGAAGCGTTTCTCCCATTCACATAGAATACCTGCAAAATATGGGCGTTGCAGCTTCGATGTCAATCTCATTAATCAAAGACAAAAAACTGTGGGGATTGATTGCTTGCCACAACTATACACCAAGACACCTCAACTATGAATTGCGCGCAGCTTGCGAATTTATCGGGCAAGTAATGTCCTTAGAACTCCAATCAAAAGAAGGAAACGAAGACTACGACTACAAATTACACTTGAAATCGATTCAGACCAAGATTTTTGAAGACATATCCACGTCCGAAAACTTGTCACAAGTGTTAGTTAAATGTCAGCATAATTTGCTAGAAGCAGTCAACGCCCAGGGAGCCGCAATAGTATTTGGGGACAATTGCTATCGAGTCGGGCAAACACCTCAAGGAGAATCCCTCAAATACTTAACTCAGTGGGTGCAAAAGCATTTAAATAAAGAAATTTTTTATACAGACTCGCTGACCAAATGCTATCCTGAAGCTGAGGAATTTAAAGACACGGCTAGCGGGTGTTTGGCTATAGCAATATCGCCGACGCAGAAAATATACATTTTGTGGTTTCGCCCCGAAGTAATTAAGACAGTAAATTGGGCGGGCAACCCTAACAAACCAGTTGAAACCGATGAAGATGGCAACCCTCGACTGTCTCCTCGGAAATCCTTCGAGCTGTGGAAAGAAAATGTGAGGTACAAATCGTTGCCTTGGAAACAATGCGAAATAGACGCTGCATTGGAACTGAAAAAAGCAATGATTAATATAGTGCTGCGCCAAGTTGACAAACTCGAAAAATTAAATACAGCATTAGAAGCATCAGTCGCCCGAGAACGCGAAAAAACTGCTAATTTAAAAACAGCAATGTCCGAGCTTAAGCGGGCGCAAACTCAATTGGTGCAAAGCGAAAGAATGTCAAGTTTGGGACAGTTGGTGGCGGCGGTAGCTTATGAAGTCACTAACCCGATTAACTTTATCTATGGAAATCTTAGTTATGCCAACGAATACAGTCACAAAATGCTGAATTTATTGCAGCTTTACGAGCAGCACTATCCTTCACCTTCGCCAGAAATTCAAGCCCAAATAGAAGCAGTAGAATTAGAGTTTATAGTTGAAGACTTGCCCAAGTTGCTGGGTTCAATGAAAGTAGGAGCTAACCGCATCCGCGAGATAGTTCAGTCGCTGCGAAATTTCTCTAGAATTGACGAAGCAGAGATTAAACCAGTTGACATTCACGACGGATTAGACAGCGCTTTGCTGATTTTGAGCAACCGACTCAAACCGAAGCCCGATCGCCCAGCAATTCATCTCATCAAAAAATATGGATCTCTGCCTTTGGTTGAGTGTTACGCAGTTCAAATCAACCAAGTATTTATGAATGTACTGGCAAATGCAATTGATGCTCTCGAAGAGGCTTTTGTCAACAATAATTTATCGCCGCAGGGCGGCGGCGAAGAGCCAGTTAAGTACGGACAAATTCGGATTGTGACTGAACTTTGTCCCGGAGAAAAAGCCGTAGCAGTTCGGATCGAGGACAACGGTTGGGGCATGGAAGAAAAAGTTCGCCAGAAAATTTTTGAGCCGTTTTTTACCACAAAACCGGTGGGCAAAGGTGCGGGGATAGGTTTGGCGATTAGCCATGAAATTGTCGTAGAACAACACGGCGGCAAATTGACTTGCATTTCTGCCCCCGGAGAGGGAACTGAGTTGATTATTGAGATTCCATTGAGCCAAACTCATCCCACACCCATTGTCAAGTGAAAAAAAATCCGCGCTAGCGAAGCTATCCCGAAATTAGGAAATCGACCCAATTCACAAATCGAAAATTCGATTAAAATACAAAAGCAGCTAAGTAGATTTGAGCCAATTCAGAGGAAGCTAGTATGACTGAAAAAAAAACCGCCCAATGGGATGCCGGCCGGTTTCTCAAAACCTTGGCTTATTTCGGCGTCATTCCCTTCATTGGCAGCATTAGCTGGCTGCAACAACTCTTTGGAAGCAGCAGCAACAGTAAAAAAGACAAACCTAAACTGATACTGGTAGCCGGTGCCACCGGCGGCGTCGGGAAGCGAGTTGTCAAGCGGCTGCAACAGCGCGGATATAAAGTACGCTGCCTCGTCAGAGATGCTAAAAGAGCAACAGAAATTCTCGACAATAATCTCGAATTAGTCGAAGGAGATATTACTCTGCCAGAGACGCTTACACCGTTAGTAACCGAGGGCGTGGAAGCAGTTATCTGCTGTACCGGCACTAAAGTTCAACCTATAGAAGGAGACACCCCAACCAGGGAAAAATACTATCAAGGCATCAAATTTTATATGCCGGAAGTTGTCGATGTTCCCGAAATTGTCGAATACAAAGGCATCAATAATTTAGTGCAAGCTGTTCGCCGCCAGCTAATTCAAGCAGGCGAAAAAACAATTTTTGACTTCACAAAACCCAGCCAAGATTTAAAAGAAACTTGGGGAACCCTCGACGACATCGTGATGGGTGGCACCAGCGAAAGTTCGATTCGGCTGACAGACAATACTGCTATATTCACAGGCAATGTTTCTACCGCCAACTCGGGTGGCTTTGCTTCGGTGCGTACCCGCAACTTCGATCCTCCGCTTAATCTCGCAGGATTTAGCGGCCTCTACCTGCGCGTCAAAGGGGACGGTAAGCGCTACAAATTAATTGTTCGCAGCGAATCTAAATGGGATGGAATTGGCTATTGCTATTCCTTTGATACTGTTTACAATATCTGGATTACTGTCACCATTCCCTTTGATGAGTTAATTCCAGTATTTCGCGCCAAAACTGTCAAAGATGGCTCCAAATTTGATGCCAGCAGTATTTTTTCTTTTCAGTTAATGTTGAGCAAATTTGAGTATGATGGCGCGCTCAACCCGAAATTTACACCGGGTATTTTTCAAATCGAGCTAGAATCTATTAAAGCTTATGGGGGACAGACTTTGCCGCGATTTGTGATGGTGAGTTCGGCAGGAGTTACCCGCCCCGGGCGCCCGGGGATTAACTTGGAAGAAGAACCGCCTGCTGTCAGGATGAATGATATGTTGGGGGGGATTTTGACTTGGAAGTTGAAAGGGGAAGATTGTGTGCGATCGAGCGGCATACCTTATACTATTGTCAGACCTTGCGCTTTGACTGAAGAACCGGGAGGCAAAGCTTTAATATTTGAGCAAGGAGACAATATTAGGGGCCAAGTTAGTCGGGAAGATATTGCAGAATTGTGTGTGCAGGCTTTGGAACAACCGCAAGCTTGCAACGTTACTTTTGAGGTGAAAGAGGGGGAAAATGGCAGTTCTCCCGGAGACTGGCAGGCTTTGTTTTCGGGAGTTAAATAACAATTTTTTCTAGGGGCTGATTAGTTTCTTACCCTTATTAGTCGGGGGTTTAAACCGCTTCTTGTCAAACGAAGTCTGCCTCCGCAGACAAGCGAGATAACTGGTTCCCAGGCTTGACCTGGGAACCAGTAATAACCAATAACTAATAACTAATAACTAACAACCAATAACTAATAACTAATAACTAATTTATGTCTGTAACTTTTTCCCGACGCTCCTTGACGCCTTATTTGTTTTTGCTTCCCGCTTTATTTATTTTGAGTTTGACTGTTTTGTGGCCGGCGGTGCAAGCTTTTTATTTGAGTTTTACTAATTACGAATATGATTTAACTCAAATGCCGCAGTGGGTGGGTTTGAAGAATTTTAACAGGTTGTGGGGCGATCGCACATTCTGGCAAACTTTGACGAATACGCTGCTGTATCTCACCTGCGTTGTGCCTGTATTGGTTGTTGTGCCGTTGGGAATGGCGATTTTGTGCAACCAAAAACTTAAGGGGATGAACTGGTTTCGAGCAGCATACTACACGCCGGCGGTGATTTCCATGGTTGTCGCCGGGATTGCTTGGAAGTGGCTGTTTGCTGAGACTGGACTGCTGAATCAGTTGGGGGAATTGTTGGGTTTACCTCCTGTTTCTTGGCTGGCTAATCCGAAGTTAGCAATCTTTAGCGTCATGGCGGTTACTATCTGGAAAGGATTGGGTTATTACATGGTGATTTATTTGGCAGGGCTGCAAGCTATTCCGGCAGAACTTTATGAGGCGGCTGCTATTGATGGTTCTGATGGTTTGGTAAAGCACTGGGATATTACTGTGCCGCTGATGAAGCCTTATTTAGTTTTAGTTGCCGTAATTTCGGCGATTTCTGCTACTAAGGTTTTTGAAGAAGTTTATATTATGACTCAGGGCGGGCCTCGCAATAGTTCTAAGACTGTGGTTTATTATCTTTACGAACGGGCTTTTAAGGATTTGGAAATTGGCTATGCTTGTACGATCGGGCTGGTTTTGTTTTTGCTAATTTTGGGTTTGTCGATTTTGCAAGTTAGCCTTCAGGGTTTGACTCGCAATGATTAAGATTGGTGGCTGATTAGGGCTGACGCAATCCGGGCATCATAAACTAGGTTTCTCGTTCTCATTCCTGCGATTACCAGGGCTTTGTTACATTCAGAAACCAGGTTTACTGCTCTAATTTAGACTAATTTTAGACTGGAACCTCGAAGTAATGCGATCGCTCACGGCTTTGGGCAGGTCTTATTGGCGAAATCACAGCTATAAATATAGGGTTTCTGCCAGTTCAGAGGAATTTCTAATAAATCCCTGGTTCCGGTCATTCCCTGTCCCAGAAAGAGCAGCACGGCGATCGAGTTCAAGATCACATGGATAGTGCGCCAGCGATTTGAGCGGTCTTTGTAAATGTCTTGAATGATGGCAAGGGAGAAAACCATAATTAGCGCAGCGGCGATGCCAATGTAGTAGTGAGACCAATACCATTCATTGGTTCGCCGATAAACGCCATCTTGAGTGCCAAGAATTACCAAACCAGTACCTGTTAGCGTCGCAAATATGCCGCGCCATAAAGCGGGTGTCGCTCGATATAGCATCACCAAAGAGGCGATAGTTGCAACAAACATCAGCAGAATGAAAATGACCTGAAACGAGTTTTTGCTCCAAACATCCTTGCTCAAAATATGCTCAAAAATCGGGTAGGCTAGACCCAACAAAGTCACTCCTACCACAGAACCTGACAGAATTCGACCTGCTTTGACGTGTTCTGAAGCGACTACAGGTGGAATTTTGCTCTTGGTGTCGATCGCAATTTGCTTGCGACGCTGCATAGTTTGCCACGCCATATTGAGAACAACACCAATCATAGGAAAAACAATCGCTACAGCTAAAATAGGATGCAGCAAAGCCAGAAAATCTTTAAATTCCATACAGCACCTTTTTGTTGAAGAGGGTTGGCTTCATCAACCCGGTTTTTGCGATACATAATATCATACCCGGCGATCTAAGCACAGTAAGTTTGTAGCCAGGACTAATAGCGATTATTCGCCTCCATAGAGAGAATAGAAGCCCTGACTACAAACACGCTTTATGAAGGGTAACTCACCGGAAATTTTGATAAATCAGAAGATATATAGCCATCCTCGCATCATTTGTGAATTTCTTACTCCCTCCCCTTGATAAGGGGAGGCTTGGGGTGGGGTCAAAAAATTACGGCTCCTGCAAGGATTGCTATAGCATTTGTCTATTGCGCGAGGTACAACTTTCTCAATTATGCAATGGAAGAATTACAGTTACCTTGTTTTCAGGGAAATGAAAACTGCTGGCGGTAATGTCGGTGCCGGTTAGCCACTAATTCCCTGCATCACTTTGAGCCTATATGTTACTAGCCTTTCAGTATTGAAAAACTCCTAGCGAGTGTGAAAACACATCTGCGCCAAACTCAAACAAACAACCCCGATAAGTTATAATTTGAATATATAATTTTGAACGTTTTAATCACTAAAATTTAGCGAGGTAATTAACTAATTGAATCCAGTGCAAAAGAGTTTAATTTCTTATGATTTATGCTGTAAAATGGCCGTCAATTCCTGACCGAAGACGGGGTTGGAGAAAAAGTCTGCGTTTGCAATTTTATGGCGAGTCAAACATTATTTAACTACTATATATTCGTTAGTTACAAATTAATTTTTGAGCAAGTAAGTCAAAACGCGTGCTGCATACTGTTCGGGGATTGGGATATGTGTGGCAAGACCAAAAGTGATGAGGGGCGAATTGACAAATACTTGGCGTATAAAGTATAAATACTGGTGAATCCGCTCCTATTATACTCCCTATTTTTTATACCAAATAGACCTAGAAATCCGGTCGTTCCTGATAATCTTCTGCAGAACTAGGGTCTAATTCCCAGCGACTTTCATCTCGATGTTCAAGCATATTTGTTGTGTTCAAAATAGCGCCATCGGCTATCTCTATGCCCGCAGCGGCTCCGAGTTCGTCAACAATATCCAGGTCTGGAGTAGGCGCGGTTCCGCCCACCGATTGCTCGCCAGTGGCACTTTCCTGTTCCGCAGCCGGATCGCCATCCTCGCCGCCGATTTGGGAACTGGTGGAGTAGTCCGAACTGCTGTCCTGCAGGGTTGTTATGTCGTCTTGGCTCACCCCCGGTTGATCGATGACGCCGGTACCGTAAGATTCGGTAATTTCTTGAGGTAAGTCACCCAAATTATTGCGTTCTTTTGTTTTTTTTGCGTTGATTTTTTTTTGTTGTGCCACGATACTTGCTCCTGTTTTTTTATTCAATTAAATTTAAAATGTCCGAATTTGCCTTTAACTGAATTGTTTTTAGTAATTGTCGATGGCTATAATTACTTGGTATCGTAGTTGCTATTTAAACTTTTAGCTTCTATCCCAGGAAATATATTGATTCGGCTCAGCTATTTCATTGGGAATACAAAAAGCGATCGCCCGTTTGAAAAGGGCGATCGCTTTTTAATAGGGAGGCTAATTCTATTCGGGAAAGTCAGGAATTACCCATTTGGGGGGTTCCATCCGTTTCCTTCTCACTGCTTCCTCTGCTATTTCTAGCATTTTATCCAGAGAAGTATTTTCAATAAAGTTGGACGTTGCTTCTGCGTATTCCCGCTTCGGGCACTTGTCGCCCAGAACGCAGCCATTGACGCAGGCTACAGCACAATCGACAGTGTTCTCCACCATAACTTTTTTCCTTTCACGGTTCCAACAACTAATAGGCAGGTACTCTGGGTGAATTTGTCAAGAGACTGCTCTATATCTTTATTTTACTTCACAAATTGTCATCAAAGGTCGATCGCAAGGGCAAAACTGTTATAAAATCAAAGCAACCTACCTAATCTGCCGATCGTGAGTAATTTTCTGCGGCGCTTAAAATTTTTACCTTGGCGAGAAATGCTGCAAATTGCCGCCCTTGTCAACTCAATCGTGATTGCACTGGAGCTATTTTTAGCCTGGGGTTTCACGCAATCGCGGGCAATCCGCAACGGGTTGACGCTTCTCTACAGTTCCTCCCTCGGGATATTGATACCTTTTGCAGCAGCAGTGGGAATGGGGGCTTTAGCAGTGTACTTTTTAGAATATTGGCAACAACAATTTTTGCTCAACCGAATTAGTTTGTGGGTTTTAGTTTTGTGCCTGCTCTTGGGTTTGGTTTTAAAATCATTCCTACCCATACCTGCTTCTTTAGCAAGTTTATCAGAAACTGCACTAATAGGAATTACGGTGGGAGTTTTTTGGAAGGGCCGGCCTTATTGGCGATAGTCATGCCATTTTAGATTTTAGATTTTAGATTGGCTATGACTGATGAAGATTCGGGTTTCGAGCTTGTCTACAGTTGCATTTTTTTGTGAAAAGAGTATCATGAGTCATCGATCATTGGTTATTAGTCTATATGTAGGGTGCGCAGTGCGCACCTTACCGCTTCAAGCAAGAAATTCCTTCTTCCTTCTTTCTGACATCAGTTAAATCCGTTACCGAATCCTTTGCCGAACTTCCTTATTCTTATGGCAGCCAAAAATCTGGAATAAATGTTTTAGTCAAACTGCGAGTAAACTGATTAATCTTTCTCCCCATTTGAATGTGCGGTTCGTCAGCTTCCACGGGAATAATTGCCGCTTTGTTTCCGATTCCGAAACGCGAAATAACCAAATTTGCAGCCTCCAAACCAGTAACATAAGCTTTTTCTTGCGACCAAGAACCGTGGCGGGTCACAACCCAATCGCCGCTCATGAATACATTATCATAACTTGTTACCGCAGGCAACAAATATTGATAGCTGCCAGGGGCAAAATGCGTCACCGCCCGCGACAGCCGAATCACGCTCCTGTCAATTACTTTTGCCTCCCGAAAAGCGGGGAGGCAAGTAGCTAAATCCCGCTGAACTAGGGAAACAATTTCCTCATCTTTGAGGGGAATTAATTGATTTGCGTGATAAAAGTCAGCTTCAACCACTGTTCCCGGTTCGTCTCGAAATTCGTCGTGCAAAGCATTTAAATCAAAAAACGTCCAACCTGTGGTTGAACTAAATCCAAAACAGGCATTAGAAGGCAGGCGAATGTCAATTTTCTTATCAAACCACAGGCGAACAGCTAACACGTCAACAGCACCCAAATTCATCACTTCCCGAAACTCTTGGCGAGTTTGCAAAGCTGGACTGCTGCCGATAATTTTTTGCATTCCCGTGACGCCAACTGCAAAAATAACTGCATCTGCATCGAAGGTTTCTTCGCCGCAAACAACGCCTGTTGCTCGGTTGTGGCTGTCAACTATTAAGTCAGTAACTCGCTGCTGTGTCAATACTTTTGCGCCTAGTTTTTCCAAGCGTTCGACCCAGGGACGAAAGATTTTTTCTCCGACTGTTCCGCGACACCAAACTACATCAAAATCCGGTTGGTGGGCTAATATGAAATAATAGAGCATTCCCAAAGCGGCGGCAGCAGAACACTGTTCTCCTGGTGCAAATAAACCTACTAATAACATCGGTTCAAAAGCATCGCGGTATAGCCTTGCAGAAACACCAAACTGTTTGAACAATTCGCGGGCTGTGACGCGATCGTACCTGTGCCAAGCTTCGTCTGAATTGTCGAAATCTAGGACGGCGTAGAGTAAGGGTAAGGCTGAAAGCCGATCGACTAATGGCAGCCTTTTAAATCGCGTGTAAAGAAAGGTTCCTAACGGTGTGGGAAGCCGCGGTTCGTCCTGAAAAATCGGCGATTCTACTTCCAATCCGGCGGGTGAATACTGACAAGAACGAGTCCAAGGCGTGAAGGGATCGAGGCCTAACTCCTTGACTAAGGAAAAGATATTTTTGTAGGGATACCAGAAGCCATGAATACCTGCTTCTACGGAACGGCCGCCGGCGGTTTTCCACCCCGCAACTAACCCACCCGGATAAGGGCCTGCTTCTAGCAGGGTGACATCATAGCCTTGCTGGGCTAGGTGATAGGTAGCGCCTAAACCGGCCCATCCTGCACCGACGATGACTATTTTTGGGGTTGACGATTCTGCTGACATTGCGTACCTCTTGATAATTTATTAATGATGACATAATTCATAAAATCCGGATTTGATATAAAATGTGTTGGATTATGTGCTAAATTTCGCTTGAGTGAATAATGAGTGTCAAAAACCGCCAGCAAACTAACCTGTTGCTGCTCTTATTTCCCGCTACGGCATGGCTGATGGTTTTCTTCATTTTGCCCGTGTTAATTGTACTGTTGTACAGTTTCTTAGAACGCGGTACTTACGGGGGCGTTACTTGGATATTTACTCTCAGCAACTACCAGCGTTTGTTCAGCGGACTGTTCTTAGGAGTAATTGGGCGATCGCTCTGGCTGGCTTTTTTGACAACGGCCGCTTGCTTGTTAGTTGGCTATCCCCTAGCATTTTTCATCGCCACCCGTTCTCCCCGCTGGCGAAATGCTTTGCTTTTGCTGGTAATTATTCCATTTTGGACTAATTTTTTAGTGAGAACTTACGCCTGGATCATACTCTTACGCAGCGAAGGAGTCGTTAACACAGCCTTGCAAAGCCTGCAAATTATTAGCGAACCGTTAAACTTGCTTTTTACGCCTTTCGCTGTGGCGATCGGTCTTATTTACGGCTATTTACCTTTCATGGTTTTGCCTTTATATTCTAGCATAGAACGCTTCAATTTTTCATTGGTAGAAGCTGCTCATGATTTAGGGGCAAACGATATTCGCACTTTTTGGCGCGTATTTTTACCATTAACAACTCGTGGCATTGTGGCAGGTTCGATTCTAGTTTTTGTTCCCGCCGTCGGCGCTTTCATCACACCGGATATATTGGGTGGTTCTAAAACAGTTATGGTGGGAAATTTGATTCAAAATCAGTTTATGAAAGCCCGCGACTGGCCTTTTGGATCGGCGCTTTCTATGCTGTTGACGGTAATCATATTGATTCCTGTGTTAATTTACTTCCGCGTGTCTGACGAACCTCAATAAGGTAAGGTGTAAATTAATCGGTGCACTCTGCATTTAGGTTAAAATGTGCTAATTATTAATGACTGATGACTAAAACAAAACTAGACTTGCTCGTGCGGGCGATCGGCAAAAAGTGGCTTTGGGTACAAGCTGCACTAGCATTTGCCTTTCTTTACTTGCCAATTCTCATCTTAATTATTTACTCCTTTAATGCCTCCCGATTCAATGCCGTTTGGCGGGGCTTTACTCTCGATTGGTACCGCAGTTTGTTTAGCAATGCAGGCGCGACTATTGCTACAAGTAGCAGCGCCGGAATCTTGACAGCCCTCAACAACAGCTTGCTAATTGCAGCTATTTCGACTGTGTTAGCCACAATTTTTGGTACAATGATCGCGCTAGCACTCGAACGCTTTTATTTCCCAGGACGCAAAGCAGTAGAGGCTTTAGTGTTTTTGCCGATTATCATGCCCGAAATTACGATCGGCATTTCGCTGCTAGTTTTCTTTACCCTAGTATTTCGGATCCTAGAAAATCTCACGGGAATTCGCCTCAATCTCGGCTTACCTACCGTAATTATCGGTCATGTTGTCTTTAATATTTCCTTTGTGACTATTACTATCAGGGCACGTTTGGCAGAACTCGATCCGATATTAGAACAAGCAGCTTTTGACTTAGGCGCTAACGAATGGCGGACTTTTTGGCGCATCACCCTCCCTCTGATTTGGCCCGCTATTTTCAGTGCGGCACTGTTGGCTTTTACTCTGTCTCTGGACGATTTTGTCGTCACCTTCTTTACCACCGGCGTCGGTTCGGTGACGCTGCCGCTATTTGTTTACGGCATGATAAAGTTTGCAGTAACGCCAGCGATTAATGCTATTTCAACTTTGATGTTGTTCACTTCCTTATTCCTGGTTTTATCATCGTTAAAAGTTCAGAAAACTTAAAAATTTTTCTTTTTGTGTCATAATCATTGTCATCTGCAACTAACACAACCTATGAAACGCCTGCTGACTTTCCTAATTTTGTTTGTGATGAGTGCAACGGTGGCTTTGGGCTGTAGCCCCACAGGTGCTAACCAGCAGCAAGTCCTCAGCATTTACAACTATGCCAGTTATATCGCCCCAGAAGCGATCGCCCAATTCGAGAAAGAGAACAATGTGAAAATTCAATACGACACATTTGAGAACAGCGACGCACTCTACGCCAAACTCAAACAGGGAAACCCCGGTTACGACTTAATATTTCCCGCCGATTACATGGTGAAAATCATGATCGCAGAAAATATAATTGAACCGCTGAATTTAAATAATATTCCCAATCAAAAAAACCTAGAACCTAAGTTTGTCAATCAAAATTTTGATCCGGGAAACAAATATTCCCTGCCCTACCTGTGGGGAACAATGGGAATTGGCTACAACGTCAAAACAACCAAGGGCGATATCAACAGTTGGGCGGCGATGTTCGACCCGAAATATACCGGAAAAGTCGCGTGGCAAGACGATGCAAGATACACATTTGCAGGAGTTTTAATGTATTTAGGATTTGACCCCAATACAACCAATCCCGAAGAAATTAACAAAGCCCGCGATTTGCTGATTAAAAGTAAAAATATCATTGCTGCTTTTGTCCCGGATACTGGTCAAAATCTGCTCGATCAAGGAGAAGTAAATCTGACAATGGAATGGAGTGGCGATGTTTTCCAAGTTATGAAAGAAAATCCCAATCTCCGCTACGCTATTCCCAAAGAAGGAACAATTATCTTCTCTGACAACATGGCAATTCCCAAAGGTGCACCCCATAAAGAGTTAGCGGAGAAATTTATTAACTATATTTTGCAGCCAGAAGTAGGCGCCCAAATTTCCAATTTTACCCACTTCGGATCGCCAAATAAAGCAGCAATTGATCGAGGTTTAATCGACGCGAAAGATTTGAAAAATCCTCAAATTTACCCGCCGGCTGAAGTCTTTGGCAAAATGAAATTATTGGAGGATGTCGGGAAAGCAACTGCATTGTACGATCGAGCTTGGACGGAAGTTAAAGCGGGGGCTGGAAAGTAGATATATAACCTTTGTCAGTAATATGAGGTACTATCTCGCATAAGGCATAGGGCATACCTCAGCACGCTTGAGAAACGCTATCACAGAGGTTTCCGCCGGGGCGGGTTTACTTAAATTTTTAGTTTGTATTAGAGATTTTGATGAACCAGCCCCTAGATAATTTATGTTTATTTAACCGGAATCGAGTTCAAATTTTTATTAGTCATAACTAAGACATACTAACACAATGCACGCTGTCGAAGTTTTAGAAGTTTCCAAAGTATTTAAAAGTGTCCGCAGTCACGATTTTTTAGCTGTAGACAACATCAACCTGCAAATTTACGATCGAGAATTCTTTTCTTTACTCGGCCCTTCTGGCTGCGGCAAAACTACAACTTTGCGAATGATCGCTGGTTTTGAAATTCCCACAGCGGGCGAAATTTACATTCACGGCCAACCGATGCAAAATCGCCCGCCATTTCACCGCCCAGTAAATACGGTATTTCAAAACTATGCTTTATTTCCGCACATGACAGTAGCACAAAATGCCGCTTTTGGGTTGGAAATGGAGAATTTGCCTCAGAAAACAATTCGCGATCGTGTTGCTGAAGCCTTAGCATTAGTACAGTTAACCGATGTAGGAAAACGCTATCCCCGCCAACTGTCAGGGGGACAGCAGCAGCGAGTAGCACTAGCAAGAGCATTAGTCAAACAGCCGTCTGTTTTACTGTTAGATGAACCCCTGGGAGCGCTGGATTTAAAATTGCGTAAAGAGATGCAGTTAGAATTAAAAAAAATGCAGCGAAAATTGGGAATTACGTTTATTTATGTAACTCACGATCAGGAAGAAGCACTAACAATGTCGGACAGAATTGCAGTGATGGATGGAGGGAAACTGCAACAAGTCGGTACACCGGTTGATATTTATGAATATCCTAAAACGCGGTTTGTTGCTGATTTTATTGGCGACAGCAATTTTTTAAGCGGGCAAGTAGTAGAAAAACAAAACGGTCAAATAATCGTGTTGGTTGACCAGCAGTTGCCCGTGTTAGTTACGACAGCAGAAGATATGCCCGCTGGGAAATTTGTCACCCTGGTGTTGCGTCCAGAAAAAGCTGCGATTTATCCGGCTAATTATGACGATGAAAATAGCTGGCCGGGAATAGTAGAAGAGGCTATTTATATTGGCACTGATACGCGCTATACGGTGCGGTTGACTGCTAAAAGTTCGATCGCCCTTCGCCGACAAAACTTGCACAGAGATGACTTGCAGCGATACCAAGTCGGCGACAGCGTTCGAGTTACACTGCCGCCGGAAAGTATTTGCATTTTTTGACACTCAAGCGGGCTGAAGCCACTGAGATTCAGCCGACAGAGTGAGATTAGGTAGTGTCCAAAGTCTAACTATCGCTACCGTCATCAAGCACCGTCTAACCAGTAAAGCTAAGTCCAAGCGACTTGACAATGGAAGACTTAGCTGAGGTTTTGGAAGATTGAGGGGCAGACTGAAAATGCGATTCCTTCCCGGTAGAAGATAATCTACTTCTTCCTTCTGCTTCCCCCTTCTTCCTTCGCGTTCTAGCGCTTACGCGCGACTTCGCCTAACGCGTCTTCGCGGTTCAATAATATAGACAGTATTGGTACTAAACCCGTGTTTGACTTTGCAAAATTTCCTCCAACAGCCGCTCTTGACTTTTCGCAGGTTCCTTGCAAGTTAAACACTCGCAAACTAACCCGATAACACCTTCAGGCAAATCAGCCTCAATCTGACAGACAGCAGTCGGATAATACTGGGAAATCAAGCCAGAAATTCGATCGGGAGTCGTGCGAATCAGGGTAGAATGCTGATACCAATCGATCGCCGAAAGTAGACTCGGACAAGCTTGCGGAGCATCTTGTACAATACTGCTGAAAGCTTGCAAACCTTGCTGGGCGCGATCGAGATATTCCAAATTCTGCCCCAGCAGTGCGAGACGAACCAAAGAGGCGATCGCAATTCCATTCGCCGCCGGAGTTGCATTGTCGATATAGCTGCGTTCCCGCACCAACAAATCTTCGCTAGCATCCTTAGCAGTATTGTAATATCCTCCCAATTCCACGCTCCACAAAAACTCATCAAACTCTTCTTGCACCTGCACAGCTTTCTCCAACCAAAACTGAGAATTCGGCAACTGTTTCGCCTCTTCCCCCTTGCCTAAAGTCAAACTCGCTTGGTGCAAATCCAACAAAGCTTTCACAAACAAAGCATAATCTTCCGACTGCGCGGTTACAGCAGATTGTCCGTCATAATTCAACCGCTGAAACCGCCCATCCGTCCACTGATTGTCTAAAATAAAATTAGCAGTAGTCACAGCTAATTCCAGATATTCCCAATTTCCAAAAACCGCCGCAGCGCGGGCTAAACCCGAAATCATTAAGCTATTCCAAGCAGCAATCATTTTCGTGTCAGTAACGGCGGGAATTCTGCCCGGCCAACTGTCGTTTTTAGCTTCCTGATTGTTGCGGGCGGGCGGAAAGGTTTTTACAGTATCGGGATTGCCACCGTAGCGAACTTGAAATAGTTTAGCCAAAGCCGATTCTACCGTGTCGCTCAGTTTTCCTGGATGGCGGCGCTGCAATACATTTTGACCTTCAAAATTGCCGCTGCGACTAACAGTAAACTGTGCTTTAATTTCTGTTAATTCCTCAGCAGTTAACAGTTGTTCCAGTTCGGCATAAGTCCAGACATAAAATGCTCCTTCTTCCGGTTCAAGTTCTTCAGAAGTGTTAAAGCTGTCAGCATCCTGTGCGGCATAAAAATAGCCTGTTGGCGCGGTCATTTCTCGCTTCAACCATTCTACTGTCCCCGCGATCGCACTTTCAAAAGCTGGTTCTTGTATTCCCGCGCTCCACAAATTTGCTAAATACTCAACAATTTGACCGTTGTCGTAGAGCATTTTTTCAAAGTGTGGTACAGTCCAAGTCGCATCAACTGTATAGCGGTGAAATCCGCCGCCTACGTGGTCGTAAATGCCGCCCAATGCTAAGTCTAATCCGCGCTGAGTGCAGACTTGTTTGCTGTCGTATTTTGATTCAAAATTAAATCGCGTTCCCCGCAGTGCTAGCTCAGCATAAGGTATCATCGGAAAACTGGGGCCGGGGTTGCTACCGGCAATAATTCCGGTGTTGAGTTCTAAGCCTTTTTGAAAGATGTCGCGATTTAATGCGACGGTCACTCCTGAAAGCGCTGCCGACTGTTGGAGGTTGCCTAAAATCTCTGCTTTGAAGGCTTCTACTTTGCCTTTTTCTGTGTCGTAAAAGCGGCGAATTGCTTGCAAAACTTCTAAAAATCCCGGCCGTCCGTAGCGCGGTTCTACAGGGAAATAAGTGCCTCCGTAGAAGGGAACTCGCTCGTCTGGAGTCAGAAAAACGTTGAGCGGCCAACCGCCTTGACCGGTCATCATTTGCAAGGTTTGCATATAAATGCTGTCGATATCCGGGCGTTCTTCGCGATCGACTTTTATCGGTATAAAATGCGAATTCATGTATTGGGCGATCGCGCGATCGGAAAATGCTTCCCCTTCCATCACCGTACACCAGTGGCAGCTAGAGTAGCCAATTGACAGGAAAATCGGTTTATTTTCGCTTCGGGCCGTTTCCAAAGCTTCTTCGCACCAAGGCCACCAGTCGATCGGATTTTCGGCGTGTTTCCGCAGGTAAAGGCTTTGGGATTGAGCAAGACGGTTGACCATAATCAAATCCACTTTAACTCGTGCTGAGTAAGCTTGTCAGTTCTCTAGCAGTTTAGCGCGAGATGTTTTAGTTGAGTTGTCGCTGATAATTATGTTTTAATATTAAGGCTGATTATCTCGATCCAATATGAGCTTATCATCTCGGAGAACCTTCAATCAACAGCTCGGACAATTTTTGCTGAGTGCTGCTGTTCCTCCTGCTGTTATCAAACTGATCCAAACAGAATCCTCGGAGCAAGCTTTATTAGAAACTAATCTTAACAATTACCTGGCTAAAGCAGACCCAGAAATAGAATTATTAGTCCCGACATTTTTAGGTAACGACAAGCGTCGGTTCTACGGCAGAGGTGTTCCGAAAAGCTTGAAGTTAATCGACAAATTTCAACTCGGCAGTGGCCGGACTGTTCTGGGAAGGCGGTCTGTAGTTTGGAGCGGTGCCGGTTGGACAGGACAGCCAACAATTACCAGAGATGGGGGAAAAACTTATTTAATTATAGGTGCTTATGACCACAATTTGCGAAAAATAGATATTGCTACTAATAAAGAAGTTTGGCGCTATAAATTTGATGATATAATCAAAGGCTCCTCAACAATTTATATCGATGAAAAAGCGAGCGCCGAAAACAGAATTGTAATTTTGCAGGGAAGCCGCAGTGGCGGTGGTGGCAAAAAAGTAGTGCCGAGTTTTAGGGCAATATCTTTTAGAACTGGCAAGGAACTTTGGAAATTGGACATCAGGAAAACGCCCAGCTACAGCCGCGATAATGACAGCAGCGCTTTGGACATCGGCGGTGGCGTTTTGTTCAATGCGGGGGAAAATGCGATCGGCTATTTTCTCGATAGTTCCACAAGCCAGACAAAAACCAAACAAGGCATCAAGCAGCCAAGTATCTTGTCGGAAGTACAGCTTTATGCTGCCGGAGATATCAGCAAACACGGCGGAAACTTGGTAGCGGAGTCATCGCCATCAAGGCTGAAAGATAGAATATTTATAGCTGCTGGTTCCGGTCATATTTACGGTATTAGTATTGAAACTAAAAAGATAGTTTGGGATTTTTATACTGGTTCAGATTTGGATGGAAGTGCTGTAATTTCTAAATCAGGGAAACTGTTTTGTGCCATTGAAAAACAATACATTCAGGGCAACGGTGGAGTATTGAAGCTGAATCCCAACAAGGAACCGAATGCCAGCGTCGAATGGTTTTTACCTACCGGAAATCGCCGACTTTCTAGCTGGGAAGGCGGGATAATCGGCTCTGTGGCGTTGAATGACGAGTACAATTCAGGCGAGTTTCCGGCGCTGTTTGCCACAAATGCGATCGACGGCAATTTGTACATCGGTTCACAAGATATGATTACAGGCCAAAAAACTTCTGTGCCTTGGCGAAACCAGTCTTACGATACTCCGATAATAGTATTTAAAAAAGCCATTGGCTCTTCAATTTCGACTCCGATTTTTACTGATGGCAATAAACTGATCAGTGCGGGATACAACGGTGTTTATTTGTTCAATTTGAATTGGGAACGAGCGAAGCCGGGGGCTCGGAATGCTTTGAAAAATGCTAAAGGGGAGTTTTACCGTTTGAAAGTAATAGAATCAGGGAGATTTAAGCCGGGTTTGTCATTTGAAGCGACGCCTGTAGTTTGGGACGGAATTGTGAGGATTTGCGCGAGGGATGGCTGGATGTATACTTTGGGTTAGTTATTTGTATTTTGTACCTGGATCGGGAACAGGCAAGATGCCTGTTCCACAACAGAGTCTACTTATTGTGGAACAGGCATCTTGCCTGTTCTTAAAAGGGTGTTGAAATCCGCCACCTATTCCTACCTACGGTTTAACTGCGGTTATATGTATGAGAGAAATAATTTCGGAAATTATCGAAAACTCGTTATGGCAACTCATGAAACTCACATAAGTCAAGTTTACGGTTCAGAGGATGCTCAAGGTATTTTACAGCTTGCGAGCGCGCGATCGCAAAATGCTTCCCCTTCCATCACCCTACACGAGTGGCAGCTAGAGTAGCGAATTGACAGAAAAATCAGTTTATTTTCCCTCCAGGCCCTTTCTCAGGCTTCGTCGCACCAGGCCCACCAGTAGATCGGATTTTCAGGGTGTTTTCGCAGAAAAAGGCTTTGGGATTGAGCAAAACGGTTGCCCATAATCAAATCCACTTGAACTTTTGCTGGGTAAGCTTGTCAGTTCTCTAACAGTTTAGCGCGAGATGTTTTAGCTGAGTTGTTGCTGATCATCGTGTTTTCAGATGATCGCTGATAATTTAGATGTCAAATGAGTCGATCGTCTCGGAGAACCTTCAATCAACGGCTGGGAAAATTTTTGCTGACTGCGGCGGTTCCTCCTGCTGTCCTCAAACAGTGCCAAATTGCATTTGGGAATTGACGGGGTGACAATGCCACTGAAACCTTGATATTTATAGGGTTTAGGCTCTTGAACCTCCCTCAAGAGAGTAGCAATTATCAGAAGTCTATTGACAATTTTGATGGTAGCGATCGCCAACGATCTTCATTCGACCGTGTAGAAAGTCTCAAAAGTAGCGATCGCACGCACACCTTCTTTTGATCGCAAGCTACTCAAACCCTTACTGCGTCAACTATTTCTACTTGCCGATCGCCCGTTAAATCTTGGAATAGAGCTTTTTCGGAAAAATAATATTAACAAATTTTTAGGGAAAGCAGACCCAGAAATAGAATTATTAGTCCCAACATTTTTAGATAACGACCACCGCGCCTTCTGTAGACGCAGGGCTGTTTCATTCTCTTGTAGGGACGGCCCCCCGTGGCTGCCCCAATCCATGAAACGCCTAACAAATCGTGGATGGGTCGGGTCGGCCTTCTTGGCACGACCCGTACAAAAGGCTCGTTTTCCTGAGAATGAAACAGCCCTGACGGTAGAGGCGTTCCGAAAACTATGTCCCAGAAAGTCGAGTCGTCCCTTTAGTCGGTCAAAGTTCCGGCATCACAGATAATAACGAGCACCGAAACCATTCCTCTCCAAACTGAAATGTTGCACCATCATCAATAAGCCTGTTTTGGGCGCCCTCTCCTGCCCGACCCCGACTCCCCACAAGAAAACTCATTCTTTGTGGAACGGGCCCTAGAGCCGGTTCTTGGTAATGGTGCAACATATAAGTCTAAATGGCGCTGATTGCTGAATCCGAAAGCGAGAATCGACGCACCGAATATGCTGCAAGATTGTCTCCTGAGTTATAGCCCACATTCCGCAGCTTCAAATGTCACCATCGGTTTTTACCTATTTTTACCCAGCAATCAAGCTATCACTTAAACTTTTATACCGTACATTAACGGATCAAAATCTTTTCAAGGGCATAAATTAGAGCTTTGAAACACTTTTATCAGTAATTATGCTGTGTGAAAACCCTGGTAAGGAAGCTGGGTTATAGCTTTTTGAAATAGAGAAAAGTCAGGAATAAAATCCGGGTGGAATCACCCCTATTTTTTGATGCACGCCATAGGAAATAGCTAGCTAGAACTCATCAATTTAGGCGTTTTGCCTCAATCCCATCAGCCTATCCTGAATCTTCATCGAATCTTTATCAAAACTACTTGCATTAACTTGTGTTTCCGTTTAGATTGAATATGTGAAGAAAAAAAACCTGCTTCCAGTCAACTTAAAAATAAAGGTATCAACCATGAAATTGCAATTAAACTTAGTCAAATCTATT
>NZ_JAUBQU010000010.1:0-51404 GCF_036701435.1 Microcoleus sp. Pol12A5 | reverse complement strand
AAGCTACTCCTGAACCTTTAACAATGCTTGCTGCTGGAGCCGCTGTTGGGTTTGGTACTATGTTCAAAAAGCAACGCGCTCAGGCTCAAAAAGCTGAATAAGCTATCATTTGAACTCGTTTTCGATTCTGGCTTGATGCCACACTGATTATTTTATGTTCGAGCTAAAAACCTGGTTTCTTGGTGAAACTAGGTTTCTTAGTATCTGATACCACGCCACCGTGCAAACCTCCGACTTGACAGCCTATCTCAAGGGAGCATCTCATATTTGTAAAAACACTTCTTCCGGCTCCTTCCTTCTTCCTCTTTCCACTGGCCTTCCAACTCCAATTTCTAGCTTGTCTGCTTTCATTGAGATGCTCCCGTCAAATCGCCCCTAGACCGCACATTTAAGAACTACCGTAAAGCCGTTTCTGAAGCATTTCCCATATATAGCAACCCTTGCAGGAGTCGTAAATTTTTTACCCCACCCCAACCCTCCCCGAACCCGCTTGCTCGGAAGTAAGAAATTTACAAATGATGCAAGGATTGCTATAAAGACACTGAGATTCTTTAAAAGGAGATAATCACCATGGAGCATTGCTCAATATCTAACTCGCTCAGCCTTATTTACTCAAACCTCAGTGTCACACCATGCGCTGTGCCAATTGCGTCTACTCTCAAGAAACCCAAGCCTTATTAAGACTACGTATTTTTAATTATTGTTGATTCACTTCCTTGTTAGTCTTTGCTTACAGCGCCTGAATAAGCCAGTGCTAGGTATTCAACCAATCATTTCGAGTAGCCGTCTTTTCCATAAGTGTCCTAATGCTGAGCTATGGGTTGCATCTGAGTTTCACTACCCATCAAATTCCTGAATGTCTACTAACCTCATCTCAAAGATTTACAGCCCTTAAAATCCTCCGAGTCCTTTCCGTAGGAGGGGTTCAAGCTAATGAGTTGTTTACATCCCCTACTATTTTTATGATATGATCTAACAAACAATAGTCTGGACTGTTTTTAGTTCCGAGTCGGAAACCCTGGATTTTTCGTTGGTACTTCGACTGCCGCATCGACTGGAAACCTTTATTCTAGGGTTGACAATCACAAACTGTCCGAAGTATGGCTCTCATCAATCAACTAATAACTAATATCTAAAATGTTCAAGAGAAAACTTTTTTGGCTCATCATTATTGCCACAGCTTTAGTAACTCTGAATATGACACTCCTGTGGAAACTGGACGATATTGCTCATTTTTGGATGAGTATAGTTTTTTGGTGCGCTGTGGGTTCCCTGCTTTGGGACAACCAGGATATTCTCAAACAGAGTGAGATAAAAAGTGACCTATGGTCGAGAGTAGCAGGGACGCTATTAATAGCTATTATTTTATTTAAAAGTGCTGTGGTTTCCAGTAAATTCGATCCTTTTTTAAGACTTGCACCTTTTTTGTCTGGTTTAGGTTTGAGCCTACTTGCGGTAGGTTTTCATAACTTAAAACTATATTGGCGTGAATTGGTAATACTATTTTTTCATGGCGTCCCCAGTGTCATTACGTTACCTTTAGTGGATTTTATTACCTCGCTTACTGCTAAATTTGCTTATTATTCTTTGTGGTATATCGGTTTTAATGTAACACGTGATGGTAATTATGTTGCTTTACCGACAGGAAGGGTGTTGGTAAATGGGGGTTGTTCGGGTATAGAGGCCATGAATTATTTATTAGGTTTAGCTGTTGTTTGTTTGTTGATGTTTCCTACTAAACAAAATAAGGCTTTGGTAATAGGTGTCGCTGTTATTTTTGGTTTTATTATTAATGTTTTTAGAGTGGCGGGAATGGCATTGTTAGTTGCATCTAATCGCCTAGATTTGTTTAAATATTGGCATGAGGGTGAAGGTTCTTTAGTTGTGGGAATGATAGCAGTGGTTTTGTTTGGGATATTTTATCAATTTATGTTGAAACGAGATAGCAAACTTAGTCAAAGTTCGGGAAATTAATTAGTTTCAATTTGATGTAGGATATTGGTTTTTATATTTCCACTACCATAGTGAGGAGTCTCGCTCACTCAAATGTCCGGGTGTTGAAATCCCCCAATGTCACTACCTGTCGTTTAAGTGCGCCTATATCTATCATAGAAAGGATGTCAGGAATTATAGGAAACTTGTTATGGCAACTCATGAAAATCCAATAAGTCAAGTTTACGGTTCAGAGGATGCTCAGGGTATTTTACAGCTTGCGATCGCACGCCGCCAAGATGAAGGGGAACTATCCAGAGTCCAGCTTTTCGAGATTGCAGCGGAATTGGGCATTTCCGAACAGGATATTGTAGCGGCGGAACAGCAATGGTTAGCAAATAGAGGAGAAGTTCAAGAAAAACTGGCTTTTAATCGTTACCGTCGCGGCAAATGGCAGAAAAATGTGACCAAGTACGCAATTATCAATACTTTTCTAGTTTTGTTTAATCTAGCTGGCTCGCACGAGCTTTCTTGGTCGCTGTTCATTTTACTAACGTGGGGACTGGGATTGTCGCTAAATGCTTGGAATGTGTATCAAACTGAAGGGGAAGAGTACGAAAAAGCGTTTGGGCGGTGGCGGTTGAAGAAACAAGTCGGAGAGTCTATTGGTACTGCGACGAATAAGTTTATGAAGTGGTTGCAGTCGTGATGTGCTATGGTAAAAAACTCTAAACTGCTACGTATTTAAATTGAATCCAGAGACGGGCAGGATGCCCGTTCCACAATAATTGTAGAAAAATTGACTGTCAAATTGATGCACAACAGCTTCTCGCCCTTTCTTTTACTTCACACTTGTGAAGTAATTCGGCTTTTAACTCGTTACTGGAAAGAGTAATTGTTAAGGTTTTTTCTTGAACCTATCCCCAAGAGCGATCGCCATTTATTGAGTTACACAATGAAGGACACTGCAATGCCGTGTCCCTCCAAATATCCCTCTTTTAATTCCTCCAGACAGTCGATCGCATTCTCTCCTCCCGAAAAACCTAACTTTCCTGGGGCAACTTTTCCTTAGCAGCATCTTCAACCACAGGATGAATTAAAGCAGATCGAAAACCTTGCCGAATTTCCGAACTCAAATACCTGCGCTGCAAAATCTGCCATTTTTGCCACGATGCGTAGCGATTTTCAGCCAACAAACCAGCCAACTTAGGCAACTCTTTTTTCAGATCGCGATCGACAAAATCTGTCAGAAACTCGCCTAAAACTTCACTGTCTTGAATATCGCCCAAACATTCCTGAATAGCTTTCACATCTTCGACATAAACTTCGTAAGTCTCGCTGTAAAAATCTCCAAACAGATTCATCAAATAGCGAACTCGCTTAGCTTGCTTCCGCAAATCGTGCAGAATAGTTCCCTCGGCTGCTAACTTCTCTTCGACAGCCTCAGCATTCAAATCATCAACAACTTTAACTTTGCCATCTTCATATTCCGTGCCCAACAGCCAAGCCGGATGCAGGAAAAATTCACTGACTTGAGGTAACAGTAAATCTGGCAAAACCTCAGCAATTGGCAAATGTTCGATCGCCTGAAACTGCGGTTCTTCCAACCAATTCTCGATTGACTGCTTCAGCGATTCGTAGCTTTTGTGCTCTAAAATCGCCCTCACCCCTTTCAAAGCGCGGTGTCGCTGTTTGAGCAAATTCAACAAAGCTTTATCTAAAACTTCCTGTTCTTCAGCCGGCAAATTCTGGTAATAGCGGTTTTGGAGACTTTCGAGCATCACATCCAAATCCCTAAGAGTTCCCAGAATCCGCCCCACCTTACCAATTTTACGTTCCGAAGCCTCTTTTGGCCAATCTAAAACCGGAGCAAAACCAGTCACAGCCGATCGCAAACGTCTCAATCCCACGCGCATTTGATGAAGTTCTTCCGCGTCTTTGTCTTTGATAACTTCAGCCTCGTGCGCTACACTTTTGCGGAAATATTTCTCAATCGCCCCAGATGCAGCGTCTCCGAGAGTTTTAACTTGAGTTTTAACTTTTGCTGATGTTTTTACGTTCATGGCAGGTGTAGATTCCACTTTGCAGATCGACTTTAATCTCGATTTCAAAGTTTTGCTAATAAGGGGTTATATCCTAGCACACACTTTTAATTTAGGAAGCGCAGCCCGAATAAATCTTAATATAAATTGCTTGACAATTTCTACAAAATCAGCTTTTAGCAATCTTCCATCTTCCATCTTCAATCTAAAATCTAAAATAGAATTACCCTCCCTCGCCCTTGAGCTAATAAAAATCGAATTTCTGGCGCGCTTTCCCAAATAGGTTAAGATCGCTTCAAACCGATGTTTATTCGCCAAAGGGTGAGAGAGGGTGCGATCGGGAGGACAAGTTTTAAATTAAATCAAACCCGCCCAGGCTGCCCGACTTCAAAGAGGCAGTTTAGCCTTTCCAGTCTTTCTCAGATTGGGAGAGCACGTAGGTTGCTACATCCTCAATTTGTTCGGGCTTCAACTTGGCGCCGAAAGCAGGCATAGCATTTTTGCCCTTAGTTACCTGAGTGGTAATAGCTTCGAGAGAATTCATACCGTACTTCTCAAGAGCTTCCTTTTTCAAGGTTTTCATGGCCATAACCACGTTGCCGCCACCGATGTGACAAGCAGCACAGTTCGAGCTAAAGATTTTAGCTCCGTTAGCGGCATCTCCTGCCAAAGCAGGGCGGCCAAAGCCGACGGTAAAAATTGCGATCGCTAACAGGGCGATCGATAAGAGTCTTTTCAACACAGTTCTCCTCTAATGGGCACGCAAAGGGTGATTCTTTAGATATTTTACCTGTTAAAACAGGCGCGATCGCGCAGTCGTATCGCCTTCTTCCGAGTAATTTACCACTTTTTGGCAGTGGCAGTTCAACTCTCAAAATTCTCCACGCCCCAGCCCGGAGCTTTCTGAGCCGCCCGGATCACAAAAGCCGCTAAATTTTCAATCTCAGCCTGTGGCATCCAGCTTTCCGGCACTTGGCGGCACCAAAAAGTCTCCTCAGTACCGTCATAAGTCATCGGTTCTCTCAGATATGCCACCAGACTATTGATGTTGTCGCGGGGAGGCGTTGCCCCTTTGAGGTCAGCCAAAGACAGAGATATCGTCGGATCGGGCAAATTAGCTCCTCCGACGTGACAATTCAGGCAATTTTGCTCGAACAATACCTTGCCCGCAGACAAATCCTGAGCCGAAAACAAGCGAGTATGTCCCTCAGAGTCCAACTCCAGAGCCACAGGTTCGCTGGCTTGTAAATACCTATTCACGTAAGAATCGGCAGCAGCCAAAACAGGTTGAGGAGCCAACAGCACGAGCGGCAAAATAATTAACATCCCCAACAGAAAGCAGACAAAAGCACCACGACGCAGCATGAGGGACTACAACCTTTTGCGATAATCAATGAGCCGGAGGTAAATTTTAGATTTCAGATGTTAGAGCGAAAAACGACCAGCCAGCAATTCTTGCCAAACTTCAGCCCTCTCCCAATCCAACATCCAAAATCTAAAATCTAAAATCTAAAATCGATTAGCGAGCGCCTTTGCCACCAGCCCACTGCTTGGAGACAATTTTCGGCTGCAACAGAATGTGACCGGCAATCGCGTACAAATCGTCATCCGAGAGATTTCTCATCTCAGCGAAAATATCCGCACTCTTCATGCTCGGATGCAGTTCCGAAATTTCCTCAAACCCGTCATAAGTGGTGGGATTTTTCATAAAGTCCACCAGCGACTCAATATTATTCCGGGGCGGGTTGGCCAAAGCCAGAGTTTCCGGGCTCAAATTCACGTTCGGGTCAGTTTTTGTCATGCCGGCAGCGTGACATTGAGCGCAAGCCGAATTAAACAGGCGTTTGCCTTGCTGAACTTGTTTGAGGCTCAGCACTACCGGAGCACCCTTGTCATTCAAAGTCACAGTGCGAAGTTCAGGACTCAGTTCGACAGCCATCGCACTGCTGACAAATAACTGAAAGCTCAAGAATACAGCGGTCAGAGCAATGAAATATCTTTTAAGCATGGTTCTCCTTAAAAAAATCCGGCAAATTATTGAACGCTAAGAGATCGTACCTGGCAAACAGATGTGTGTTCAAAATTCCCTGATTCTGCAACAACTGGCGAAAGTTTGTGCAGCTATACCTTTAAAGGTAGAGGAATTTTGCGAGCTAATCTGCAATAAGTTTTGAGTCGCGCCTTTTTTCGAGAGTGGACATAATTGCCTTAACATCCTCCAAAGCCAAACGGGTTTGAGGGTGCTTGTAGGCAATTTCCAACTCATCGCACAAGCGGATCACGTCTTCAACAGGGACGTTGAAGTCCTCTGCTATTTCTGCGATGGACAGGTCTGCAAAACCCATAATTTTTAGGTCGCTGACAGGTCAAAATTGAGTTGACGGCTATTAACTGAAAGCCGGACAATTTTAGAAAGCGCTGTTAGCTTGTTCTGTTAGTTTGTTCTGAGATGTTGTTCGATCTATCGCAAGCTAACTAACCGCTAACTGCGACTAGGCATTTTTGCCCAGCCAAACTTCAGGGCCAATCAACTTCCGATCAATATCATCCCACTGCTGGGTCGTTATTACCAATAGGAAATGCGGGCGCGAGGTTTAAAACCCGGTGTCTGCGTGAACGTCTCGTTACCAAACTAAATATTTTTGGTAGAAGCCTGGTTTTGAGCAATTCCTCAGCAATTTCCCTCAGTGTCCCGCACTCACCAATAGACAATCATCCGGCGCGACAGCTTAGGGAGAAAGTTTGAAAGCGTGAGTTTGCGGGGGCAAAGCGTGGTTGTCGCTGCCATTGAGGGTGGGAAATTCCGAGTCGGCCAAGAAAGGCTGTTGCTGGTGGAGGCTGATGAGCTGACCGAGAGTTTTCTTTAATTGAGTCCGGGGTACAATCAAGTCTACAAAACCGTGGGCGAAGGAGTATTCGGAAGTTTGATAATTTTCCGGCAGCTTTTCGCGCAGAGTTTGCTCGATTACCCGGCCGCCCGTAAATGCCACAGTAGCTTTTGGCTCTGCAATTATAATGTCTCCCAGCATGGCAAAACTGGCGGTCACGCCGCCGGTGGTCGGGTGGGTCAAAATCGGGATGTAAAGCAGTCTCGCTTCCCGGTGGCGTTCCAGAGCCCCGGAAATTTTAGCCATTTGCATCAAGCTGAGCATTCCTTCTTGCATTCTTGCACCACCGGAAGCGCAGACCACGATTACGGGCAAGCGTTCCCGCGTGGCGTGTTCGATGAGGCGAGTTAGCTTTTCTCCCACAACGGATCCCATGCTGCCGCCGATGAACTGAAATTCCATGACTCCGAGGGCGACTGGCAAATTTTCGAGTTTGCCGATGCCTGTTTCTACGGCGTCTAGGTGGCCTGTTTTTTCTTGAAATTCTCGGAGTCGATCGCTATATTTTTTCCGATCGCGAAATTTCAGGGGATCGGTGGCGTGCAGTCCTTCGTTAAGGGGCACCCACGTATTGGGATCGATCAACTGCTCGATGCGATCGTCACTGTAAACTCTGATATGATGCCCGCATTCCAAGCAAACCATTTGATTTGCTCGCAGGTCTTTGGTATAACTCAGGGCACCGCAAGCTTCGCATTTATTCCAAAGTCCGTCCGCAATTTCTCGTTCCGGCCGTTCTTGGGAGTTCGGTACTGATTTTCTTCGATTTGCAAACCAATCAAATAGAGACATTAAAACTTGGTAATTGGTAATTGGTAATTGGTAATTGGGAATTGGTAATTGGTAATTAGTAATTGTTAGTTGTTAGTTGCTAGTTGTCAATTGCTAGTTGTTCAGTGACTAAGGACTAATGACTAATGACTAATCACCAGATTCTGGCTCATCTTCAACTGGACTGATCAGGAGCGATGCTGTTCGCTGGTGTTCTGGAAGAACTTGCAAGGCTGTAGCACTTCCAGCCCCCAAATAAGATGCTATGCCCAAGTCTACGATCCGGGCCGGGATTTGATGAGCAGCCAGGAGCTGCTGCATTAATTCCGCTTCCCAACGAAAGCTAGTAGTTGTAAGTGTAATCCAAGACACGGAACAATTTTACCAATTTTTGAGACAATATTATGTTAGATCGCACCTGACCACCTGCCGATCAGAAACTAAAATTAGGGAAAAACAACTGCAAGTAAGTAGATAAAATGGCTTCCCCCCACAGAGCAGTAATTGCTGCACCGAGAGCCAGAAAGGGACCGAAAGGCATGGGTTGACGCCGATCGAGCAAGCCGAGGGCGATCGCCCCGCCACCGGCAAAAGCCCCGGCTAAACAAGCGATGAATCCCGCTAGCAGCAAGTATTTCCAGCCCAGCCAAGCTCCCATCAAGGCGGCCAATTTGGTATCTCCGGCCCCCATAGCATTCTGCCCTAGTCCGATCGTCCCGGCGAGTCCAATCGCATCAAACAGCCACAACCCGACAACTGCTCCCGCAATCCCATCGAGTACCAGATAGTGTACCGAGTCGATCAAACTAAATGTCGGCCACCAACCTTTCGCGATTTGGAAAACCAATCCGACCACCAAACCCGATCGAGTTAAAGAATTAGGCAAAGTCATTGTATCGCAATCAATCAAAGACAAAGCCAACAACCAGCTAAACAAAGCCCAAAAACCCAGAGTTTGCACTGTTACGCCAAACCGCCAGAAGATTAACAAAAACAGCAAACCCGTAGCTGCTTCCACCAGCGGATAGCGGGCCGAAATCCGACTGTGGCAGTGATTGCAGCGTCCCCGCAGCCACAGCCAACCGAAAACGGGTATATTTTCGTAAGTTCTGAGTTGATTTAAACATTTGGGACAGCGAGAAGGAGGGTTGATCACCGACAAACCCGCAGGCAACCGATAGACTACCACATTTAGAAAACTGCCAATAGCCGATCCGAGAATAAAGACGATCGCCGTGACAAGGCAATTAAAGATAATTTCCATTAATTTGTCTGTTGACTGTTCATTGTTTGCGGTGGTTATGTATCACTTGTTAGTTGTTAGTTTTTTAGAGCGTGTCCGGTCAGTCACCCATCATAAAAGGTGTTAATAGTCAACAATGCAAGTTTTCATAAAATCCTGACAACTTAGGTATGCACTAGAAACCTATTTTATTGCGATCGTAGGAGCGGGCATAATATTAGTTACCAATGATTAATGACCAATTACCAATTAATACATTTGAGATTCAATTTCGTCAAAAGTAACAAAACGTTCACCGGGCAACAAAACGGGCTGCGAAGCAAAAATTACCTGACCTCGATCGCTTCCTTGACTGACAACTACACCGGCAGGACGCTGCATCTGCTCGGAATGCACTTTTAGATACATACCATAGGCGGATCGAGCAGCTCGGATCAAATCGGGAGCTAGCAAACTGTGACTTTCGGAAGTTTCTATCGTCGGTTCTGGGTTTGGTTGGTATGGGTTCACTGGAAACTTATCATAATGGTATTAAGTCGAGCTATTGGTGTTGCCTCTAGAGCGATCGAACTTACCTTATTTTTTAAGAATAAACTTAGGTGGAAATTATTAATAGATTAACCTACAATCCTCCCTTAGCTGCGATCGAACTGCGACTGCGATCGCTCCTTTCCGCTCAACTTTACGCTGCTGCGTGGGTAGATCCGTCCCCCGCAACGCTAATGGGAGTTTTCGATCACCTGCGAACTCTGCGCTACATCCTCCACGACTACGTACCCCGGCCCGTGTCCGAATCTCCGCCCAACCCGGGCGAGGTGCGCTACCAGTGGCAAACAGGCACCTTGCTGTTCACGGATTTGGCAGGGTTTACCTCGCTGTTGGAAGCGAATGCGAGCCAGGGGCGCAAGGGAGCTGAAAGTCTGCTGGGCGTGATTAACGACTATTTTGCCTCGATGATTGAAATTGTCAGCAAATCGGGCGGGGATTTGCTGGAGTTTACCGGAGATGCGATGCTGGTGCAGTTTCTATCAGGGGTTTACCAAGAGGATACAGCCAGGGCGGTGCGGGCGGGTTTGCGGATGCAGCGGGCGATGGCTGAATTTGCCAATATTGAAACGGCGCGGGGTGTTTTGTCTTTGAGGATGCGGGTGGGTATCCACTGCGGCCGCTACATTAGTGCTGACATCGGTACCCCCCTGCGGATGGCTCACGTACTGCTGGGGCATTCAGTCCAGCAAGCCAAGCAAGCTGAGGGATCTGGAACTGTGGGGCGGGTGTGTGTGACTGAAACTGCTAGAGAGTCTTTGGGAGAGCAATTTCGTTTTGAAGTTGGGAAACCGGGTTATTTTCTGGTGGCGGACGATTTCACGGACGATCGACTCGGAGAGTATGATATCACTTTGACTGGGCGGCGGATGCCGAGTTCGGTATTGCTCGATCGCAGCGTTGCGGGCTTGGTAAAAGAAATCGGGGAAGCTGTGAATCGGCTTGAACCCCTTGCTAGTTATATTCCCAAAACTATCCTGAGACTGCTGGTAGAAAATGCTGACAGGCGCAAAATACCGCCGGATTTTCCCGAACCGACGGTGATGTTTGTCAACTTGATTGGTTTACCGGAGTCTGTGGACAAAGCTTCGCTGGAGGAAGAAGTCAATCTGGTAGGGGGTTTTTCTCGGGTGTTTGCGTCGATTGATGCTGTAGTGTCAGCTAAAGGGGGCGTGTTGCAAAAAGTAACGGCGCACTTGAATGGTTCGGATATGCTGATTTATTTTGGCGTGCCCGACGCTCACACGGATGACGCCAGCCGCGCGGCTAGTGCGGCAATTGCGATCCGAGATATGATTGCAGCTTGGCCTGCGGTAATTATCGGGGGTAAAGAAATAAAAGTAAGCTGTCAAATTGGGCTATCCCTGGGGCCGGTGTTTGCTGCTGAGGTTGGGGAACCGCGAGGGCGCAGGGAGTTTAATATCCTCGGCGATACGGTAAATACGGCTGCTCGGTTGATGAGCAAGGCGGGGGAAAACCAAATTTTGATTGCTGAAAGGGTGTGTGAGTCGATCGAGCTAAACTTCATTTGCGAGGCTTTGGGAGCTGTTTCTCTGAAGGGGAAATCTGCTCTGACTCCGATTTTTGCTTTGCAAGGCGCAAAAGGGGACAAGGGAAAAGGGGGCGTTTAAATAACTTTGCTGGGCAATAGTGGCATACTACTGGTCAGTTGAGAGCAGGACAAACCATTACCGCATCATAATGATGCGCGATCATACCCCAAAATCTAAAAATACGCTAATTCTATCGATTTACCGTATTTTTCCTGTAATACCGACAATTCCCCAATATAGCGGTTCTCAAGCGTGGTGAGGTATGCCCTATGCCTAGGCCCTATGCCCTATGCCTGATAGTACCTCATCTTTCTGAGAAAGGCTATATAGCTGTAAAAAGCAAATTATCCGCGCTCTGCTTAATTATTAACTCCGGTAAATTTATCGACATACAGTGGTATACTGCCAGTAAAGTTACTCTCAATCCCTTTCTTGTTGGCATTTATGTTGATTAAGCTCGCAGAAACCGATCTCTTAGGCATTTTGAGCTACTGCCGCCAAATTTTGCTTTCTCGGAGAGTTCGCAGTCTTTCCCTGCTATTTGCAACCGGACTCGGCCTGAGTTTGGTAGTGGCAGCTTGTTCTCCTACCGCCACCACACAGAACACGGTCACTGCGAACACTTACGCACCTCCAAAAAGCATTACAGTTAGCATCGGCTACCAAAAATCTGCTACCGTTCTCAACGCCCTCAAAACCAAAGGTGACTTAGAAAAAGCCTTAGGAGCCTCCCAATCTTCTGTAAAATTTCTAGAATTTCCTGCCGGGACTCCTCTATTAGAAGGAATCAACGCAGGCAGTATTGATTTTGGCTACACAGGAGAAGGACCGCCAGTTTTTGCTCAAGCTGCTGGAACCCCATTAGTTTATGTTGCTTACGAAACTGCAAATCCTAAGTCGGAAGGTATCCTAGTTCCCAAGGATTCACCTATAAAAACAGTTGCCGATCTTAAAGGCAAAAAAGTAGCTTTTGCCAAAGGTTCTAACACACATTACCTCCTAGTTAAAGCCTTAGAAGCGGCTGGACTTCAATATAGCGACATCAACCCAGCTTTCCTCAAACCAGCAGAAGCCCGCGCCGCTTTTGAAGGGGGAAATGTCGATGCTTGGGCAATTTGGGACCCGTACTTAGCCGCAGCAGAAAAATCCGCAGGCGCGAGACTCATAACAGATGCAACAGGAATAGCTGCCAATCGAGGTTACTATCTTGCCCGCAAGGGTTTTGTGGACGAACATCCTGAGATTTTGAAACTCATTTTAGATGAAGTCAAAAAGGTAGATCGATGGGCGGCCGACAATCCCGTAGAAGTAGCTAAATTTCTGGAGACGCAATTAGGGATAGAAGCCTCCGTGTTAGAAGTGTCTGAAAAGCGACGCAACTATGGCGTTTTTCCCCTCAGCGATGAAGAGATTGCCGGACAGCAACAAATTGCTGATACCTTCCAAAAACTGCAACTTATTCCTAAGCCCGTCCAAATTAAAGAAATCGTTTTGAAAGATGGTAAGTAGGGTCATTAGCCAGGAGAAATTAACGTGAATACTCAATGGATAAAAACTGATGTGCTTGTAATTGGTGGCGGTACGGCTGGCACGATGGCTGGTATCAAAGCTAAACAGGCAAATCCTGACAGCGAAGTGCTGATTTTAGAAAAGGCAAATATTCGCAGAAGTGGCGCGATCGCCATGGGAATGGACGGTGTAAACACTGCCGTCATTCCCGGCCATTCTACACCAGAACAGTACGTTCGCGAAATTACCCTTGCTAATGACGGCATCCTCAACCAAAAAGCCGTTTATCAAACTGGAAAATTAGGCTATGAAGTCATCCAAGAGTTAGAAAGTTGGGGAGTAAAATTTCAGAAAGATGCCCAAGGCAACTACGACTTAAAACAAGTTCATCGCGTCGGCAAATATGTTTTGCCAATGCCCGAAGGCAAAGACCTCAAACAAATTTTAACCAGACAGGTAAAACGCCACAAAGTTAAAGTTACCAATCGAGTGATGGCAACCCGCGTTTTAGTCCAAGCAGGACGCGCTACTGGAGCCGTTGGCTTTGACGTGCGAAATGGCGATTTTGTAGTAATTCAAGCGAAAGCTGTCATTCTTTCTACAGGTGCTTGTGGTCGTTTAGGGCTACCAGATTCCGGCTATCTTTATGGCACCTATGAAAATCCGACTAATGCCGGAGATGGCTATTCAATGGCTTACCACGCTGGAGCAGAACTCACTAACATTGAGTGTTTTCAAGTAAACCCGCTAATTAAAGATTATAACGGCCCTGCTTGCGCTTATGTCGCCGGCCCCTTCGGCGCTCATACTGCTAATGCCGAAGGTCATCGCTTCATTAGTTGCGATTATTGGAGCGGTCAAATGATGCTGGAAATCTGGAATGAATTACACTCTGGTAAAGGCCCAATTCAATTAAAAATGACTCATCTCGATGAAGATACTATCGCTGAAATTGAGTCAATTCTTTGGTCAAATGAG
Source organism: Microcoleus sp. Pol12A5 (assembly GCF_036701435.1). Classification (NCBI taxonomy): domain Bacteria; kingdom Bacillati; phylum Cyanobacteriota; class Cyanophyceae; order Oscillatoriales; family Microcoleaceae; genus Microcoleus; species Microcoleus sp. Pol12A5. Next base: position 37,942 of record NZ_JAUBQU010000010.1, on the reverse strand, counting down.
CGGCCGAGTCGAGGTAGATTTCACGAGGGTAGAGGGGAAAATTATCGCGATCACGGCGTTGAAATGCACATTTCTGAAATTGGTCTGTGCAGCGGCCACAGCGCCTCTGGTGTTTGGGTGAATGAAAAGGCAGAAACAACTGTGCCCGGACTCTACGCAGCGGGAGATATGGCAAGCGTTCCTCATAATTATATGATCGGGGCTTTTGTGTTCGGTAGAATAGCAGGAACTAATGCCATTGACTACATCCAAAGTTTAGATTATGTCGATCCTGACGCTGATTTTCTGGAAGCAGAAAAAGCTCGGGTTTATGCACCTTTAAACCTGCCCAACGGAATCCCTCACACGCAAGTAGAATATAAGTTACGGCGCTTAGTGAATGATTATTTACAACCACCCAAAGTAGGAAACAAAATGGAGATTGGGCTGAAAAATTTTGTCCGTTATCAAGAAACTCTACAGGAAATGGGCGCTCGCGATCCTCATGAGTTAATGCGCTGCATGGAGGTTCACTTTATTCGAGACTGTGCGGAGATGGCGGCGAGGGCTTCTTTGTATCGCTGTGAGACTCGTTGGGGGCTTTATCATTATCGACTAGATTACCCTGAGAAAAATAATGAAGAGTGGTTTTGCCATGTTAATTTGAAAAAAGGGGAATCTGGAGAAATGAGCTTGTTTAAGCGTCCAGTTGAACCTTATATTGTGGATGTTGATTTACATAAAGAGGATTATAATGTTGTAGCGCGTTGAGTTATATAGCAATCCTTGCAGGAGTCGTAAATTTTTTACCCCACCCCAACCCTCCCCTTATCAAGGGGAGGGAGTAAGAAATTCACAAATGATTTAGAATGGCTATAGTAATATTAAGTTATTTGTCCCCGTCATTTGGACAAATAAAACTAAGATTACTATACATTCAAGGGGGATGTGAGAGCTTGTCTAGTTAATGGATTTGTAGAGAAGATATTGTAGAGTGCGTCAGTTCTAAATAATTTGTGAGTTCTACCACACTTTGCCTCTAACGCACCAGACCACTATAATCAGTTGCTTAAATGCTATACAGCTTATGGTAGAGGTGAGTTTTCGTCAATATCTTTGATTTCTCACTATCATATCCATAAACCCACTCTCTCCCACTTGACAATCGGATAACTCTATTCACCATTAACCATCGCACCTAACTATGGCTTTAATTACACAACGAGTTGATGTTCCAGTCACTGTAGATGAGTCTAAGTGTTTGGAGAAGTGCCAAGTCTGCATTGATGTTTGTCCTTTGGATGTACTGGCAAAAAATCCCGAAACAGGGAAAGCTTACATGAAATACGATGAATGTTGGTTTTGTTTGCCTTGTGAAAAAGAATGTCCAACCAATGCCATAACGGTTAAAATTCCCTTCTTGTTGCGCTAAGTTTTTCTATTTTGTATAAACTGTAAAAATTCATGATTGCTGAGAATGATAGTGAATTGAATCAATGGCTAGAAATGCTGCGATCGCCCGAACTAAGCGATCGCCTTGTTGCCGTTAAAAATTTACAATATTTAGGTGATGAAGAAGCTACAAATGCCCTACTTCTCGCCCTGTCAGATGAAAGTATTGCCGTTCAAAAAATTGCCATATCTGCCCTTTGGGAAATTGGCAATCCTGTGGCTATTCCTGCTTTTATTGAGTGTCTAGGTTCCGGCGATGCCGATATTCGCCAAGAAGCATTATCTGCATTAAATGAATTAGTTTCACCAACTGACTTACGGCAACTACTAGATGCACTCCACCGCGACAATGTTAATATCCAACTCAATATCTTAACCTTGTTGCGGAAGATTCACGATGCTCAATCTTTACCAGATATTTTACCATTTTTTGCATCCGATGTTCCTGAATTGAGAGCAACAGCAGTAACCACTGTCAGCTATCTCAATCAGGTGGAAAAATGCCCCCAAGCTTTGGCATTAATATCTGATACAGATTTAAATGTTCGCCGTGCTACGGCTTTAAGTTTAGGACATTTAACAGATCCAGAAGTCATCTCAATTTTGTGTCAAGCACTCAAAAGCGATACTGACTGGCAAGTGCGACGAAATGCAGCTAAATCTTTGGCAATTCATGCCGATTGTACGGCAATTTTGGCACTGGAAACAGCAGTAAGTGACGAACACTGGCAAGTACGCAAATTCGCGCTACAAGCGTTGCAAAAAATTCCCGATGAACGAGTCATGCCTGCTTTGATTAGAGCCTTAGCTGATGAATATTCAGATGTGCGGAAAGAAGCTGCGATCGCCCTCGGCAATCTCAGCAATCCTGCCGCGATGCCTGCGCTGCAACAATCTCTGGACGATCCCGATAAAGAGGTTACTATTTTCGCTCAAAAAGGGATTCAGAAAATTCAAGCATTACTGCAAAATTCCCAAAATGGTTAATTCTTCCTCTTTACCAAAAAACCACTCACATCTCCCCTCAGAAAATCCCAATCCTGTGGAAAAATTACGACAGCAAGAAGTTGTCAACTATCTCAAACAAGTCATCGAACCCACACTCAAAAATGATATCATCAGTTTGGGAATGGTGCGAAATTTGCGAATAGTTGAAAATTACATTTATTTACGCCTTTATATTGGCTCGCATCAGCAAGAGTTGCCAAAAATAATTGAATCTGTTTTATCGCCTGTAAGCTGGTGCAAAAAAACTTACATTCAAACTTGTACCATAGCCAACGTGCGAACTACATTGGCTATTTCTAGCGGCAAAGGTGGGGTGGGAAAATCTACAACGGCTGTGAATTTAGCAACAGCGTTAAAATTACAGGGAGCCAAGGTAGGCTTGCTAGATGCTGATGTTTACGGCCCCAATATTCCTCAAATGTTAGGCTTAGGACAAGCCGATGTAGAGACAATTAATACTGCTAAAGGTGAGAAATTTTTACCCCTGGAAGCACAGGGAATTAAAGTGATGTCAGTGGGTTTATTAGCAGAACCCGAACGTCCTTTAGCGTGGCGAGGCCCAGTTCTCCACAAAATTATTACGCAGTTTATTCAAGATGTAGAATGGGGCGAATTAGATTATTTACTCATTGATTTACCCCCCGGTACCGGAGATGCTCAAATTACCATTGTGCAAGAAAGTCCTATTTGTGGAGTGATTCTCGTTACTACGCCGCAACAAATATCTATTTCCGATGTCCGTCGCAATATTTATATGTTTCGCCAAGTAGGGGTTCCAGTGCTTGGGATTATTGAAAATATGAGTTATTTAATCGGCTCACCCCATGAAGAACCGATACAAATTTTTGGTATTGGTGGGGGTAAACAGTTAGCAGAAGAACTTCAAGCACCCCTCCTTGCCCAAATTCCTATAGATCCGCGCATCTGTGCGGGAGGTGATACAGGAAAACCCCTAACAATTGCAGATCCGAACTCGGCAGTATCTCAGGTTTTTATGCAGATAGCAGCAGGGCTAGATGCTACTTTTTCTCCTGCGCGTGCAACTGATACATTACCCCTGAATATTAATCATTTAAGTAACTAGATAAGTCAGACAAGCAAAAATTTACACAATGTGCTTGCATTTTTGAAGTCCTTTGTGGAATAATAGGAGCTTATTAGCATAATCTACGGTTTGTCGGTCGATTTATAGTAGCTTGCTCGTCAATAATGATTAGCTCAGCTTTTACATAGCTATTGCGTTTTTTGGTTTTCAACACTTGAAACTTAGGAAGGCACAGTGTTAACCCGATTAAGAGAGAGTCCATTTTTAGCTAAATTGAGGCATTTTGGGAGCCAACTCAAACCTAGTTCAATCAAGACCTTTGCTTTGCTTTTTGCAGTTGGCTTCAGTTTGAGTTTGACCGTTTCTGCCTGTACTCCTACTACTCAGCAAACAAATAGAACTACTGCCCCGACTTCTGCAGCCACATCGGTGGCTAGTTCTAAATCACAAGAGAGCAATGTAATTAGGATCGGCTATCAAAAATATGGAACACTAACTCTCCTAAAATCACGGGGAAGTTTAGAGAAACGTTTGGCTTCCCAAAGCACTTCTGTACAGTGGGTTCAATTTCCCGCTGGCCCTCAATTACTGGAAGCTTTGAATGCAGGCAGTATTGACTTTGGCCATACAGGAGAAGCGCCACCTATTTTCGCACAAGCCGCTGGCGCACCATTGCTATATGTTGCTAACGAACCTCCTAATCCTAAAGGCGAAGCTATCTTAGTAGCGAAAGATTCTCCCATTCAAGATGTGGCTGGGTTGAAAGGCAAAAAAGTTGTATTTAATAAGGGTTCAAATGTGCAATACCTAGTGGTAGAAGCATTAAGAGCAGCCGGATTAAAATATAGCGACATTCAGCCTATTTATCTGCCGCCAGCAGATGGGCGGGCAGCTTTTGAACAAGGTAACGTTGATGCTTGGGCGATTTGGGACCCGTTTTTTACAGTAGCGAAACGAGCTACAGGTGCTCGTATTCTTAAGGATGGAGAAGGGCTTGTAGCTAATCGGGAATTCTATCTAGCTGCAAAACCTTTTAACGAGCAATATCGTGACCGGATTAAGGCAATTTTAGAGGAACTTCAAAAAGTAGATCAATGGGCGGTAACTCAACCAACTGAAGTGGCTAAACTGCTGTCTCCTGAGCTTGGTATTGATGTTCCAACTTTAGAGGAAATCTCGCGGAGACGGCCTTACGGTGTGCAGCAAATTACGGGTGAAGTCGTTACTTACCAGCAAAAAGTTGCTGATACTTTCTTGGATTTGAAGCTGCTTCCCAAACCGATAAAAATTAGCGAAGTGGCTCAGGTAACTAAACAATAAATAGTGATGGAGACTAAGGAAAATGGAATTATTTTGGTTTATCCCAACTCACGGAGACGGACGGTATTTAGCGAGCGGAATTGGAGGGCGATCGGGCAGTTTGTCCTACTTAAAGCAAATCGCCCAAGCCGTTGACCATTTAGGATTTACGGGCGCTCTACTTCCGACGGGGCGCTCTTGCGAAGACGCATGGGTAGTGGCTTCTTCCCTCATGTCTGTAACGGAAAAAATGCGTTTTTTAGTAGCAATTCGTCCGGGATTGATGTCTCCTGGGGTAGCAGCACGGATGGCGGCAACATTTGACAGGTTATCTAACGGGCGCTTGCTGATTAATGTGGTTACGGGCGGCGATCCGGTTGAATTAGCTGGAGATGGAGTGCATTTGAGTCACGACGCACGTTATGAATTGACTGATGAATTCTTGACTGTTTGGAGGGCCATGCTTGAAGGTAGTAACTCGACTAACGTGCGAGAACAAGAAGTCGATTTTAGCGGTGAATATCTTCAAGTTAAGGGCGCGAAAGTTCTATTTCCACCTGTACAAACTCCTTACCCTCCGTTATGGTTTGGCGGTTCTTCGCCGATCGCGCAACAAATTGCCGCTAAACATATTGATGTTTATCTTACTTGGGGAGAACCGCCACAACAAGTAGCCCAAAAAATTGAAGCTGTGAAAAAATTAGCAGCAGAACAGGGTAGAACTGTGCGTTTTGGAATTCGCCTTCATGTTATTGTACGCGAAACTGAAAGCGAAGCTTGGGAGGATGCCAATCGATTGATTAAATATGTCGATGAAGATGCGATCGCAGCCGCCCAAAAAGCTTATGCCCGGATGGATTCTGAAGGGCAGCGGCGCATGACTGAACTGCACACAGGCAGCCGCGAAGCTCTGGAAATTAGCCCCAACTTGTGGGCGGGAATTGGGTTAGTAAGAGGCGGTGCCGGTACTGCTTTAGTGGGAGATCCCGATACGGTTGTCGCGCGAATGTTGGAATATTCCGAGTTGGGAATTGAAACTTTCATTTTTTCTGGTTATCCCCACTTAGAAGAAGCATATCGAGTGGCTGAATTGCTATTCCCCCGCTTGCCGCTGAAAAACCAACCGACTGTACATCAACCGCAAATGTTTAGTCCTTTTGGCGAAATTGTTGCCAACGAAAAGTTTCTCCAACAAAAACAAGTTATTCCTACGAGCGCGTCATGAATACAAAATGGCTAAAAAACCCCTATTTTCAGCAGGTAATCCCCTGGATTGTACCAATGCTGCTAATTATTAGCTGGCAATTATTGGTGCAGGTGGGTTGGCTTTCCACAAGAGTTTTACCAGCACCAACAGGTGTTTTAAGTGCAGGAATTAGATTGGCAATTAGCGGAGAACTGTTCCACCATATCGGAATTAGTGCTTGGCGTGCACTGGTTGGTTTCATCATAGGCGGAGGAATTGGTTTGACTCTAGGTTTCCTCAATGGTCTTTTTCCAATCGCCGAAAAGCTGCTAGATACTTCTCTACAAATGATCCGTAATATTCCACACCTCGCCTTAATCCCTCTAGTAATTTTGTGGTTTGGGATTGGCGATCCAGCTCGATTATTTTTGGTAGCTTTGGGTGTGTTTTTTCCCATGTATATCAATACATTTCACGGCATTCGCAGCGTAGATGCCGGATTGATTGAAATGGGAAAAGTTTATGGCTTGAGTCCCACGTCTCTTTTGTGGAAAATTATTTTGCCTGGGGCCTTGCCTTCAATTTTGGTAGGCCTGCGATATTCCTTGGGGATTATGTGGCTGACGCTGATTGTCGCCGAAACAATTGCGGCGGACTCTGGTATTGGTTACATGGCAATGAATGCTCGCGAATTCTTGCAAACTGATGTAGTGGTGGTGAGCATTATCATGTATGCTTTGTTGGGTAAGTTTGCCGATGCGATCGCCAGGAAGTTAGAAGAGAAATGGCTTGCTTGGCATCCCAATTATCAGCCAGCTTAGGTTGAAAAAAGAACCCCTAAGAAAGAAAGATGAGATTGTCCTCTTTTTCTTTCTTAGTTCCTCTAGAAATGCTATCCTTCACGATATGCTCAGTTAGTGTTTTTTACGTATAAAAGCTGGGATTGGGGAGCTGATCGTTGAGTACCCAGTTACCCAAATCGTGAATTTTATAGTCAACAGAATCATGTAGCGTAAACGTTCTCAGATTACGCCAGTAGCGATCGAAACCATATTTACTGGTGGTAGCACGCGCCCCCATCACTTCAAAAATGCGAGTTGTCACATCTAAACCTATTTTTGTGGCAGCAATTTTTGCAGTTGCGATCGCGATCGCGCATTTTCCACGTTCTTCTGTTGTTAAATCTATGCCTTTTTCCCAAGCTGCTTGCAGAATGCCGGCGGCTCGATCCGTCAAACTGCTAACCGCTTGCAGATCGACCCACATTTCTCCGTAGTGTTTCAGAATGTATGGATCTTGCCTCACACTAGGAGCATTGGAAGTCAACCAGGGTCGTCCTTGGGTGCAAGTATAGTCTTTGGCAGCAGTAAATGCTCCTTCCGCAATACCCAGATAAATATGGGCAAGATTTATTTGCGTCAAGCAAGCTCGTAAAGTACGGAAAGGAATATCAGCACGGGTGCGATCGCCAAACACTTCCGAATCATAAACACGCACTTGGTCGAAACTAATACTACCGCTATCGGTTTGACGTTGCCCCATATTATCCCAATCGTCATGGATTTGTATTCCCTCTCTTTGAGAGGGAATTACAATAATCGTGAGTTCGGAGGTATCTTGACGAACCGCAGTTATGGGTAAGATATCAGAATCTTTCGAGCCAGAGCAAAAGCTTTTTGTACCGTTCAGTAAAAAGCCTGTACCATCAGGAGTTAAAGTCGCACGGCGATCGAGGGGATTGAGAGCATTGCACCAAAACCAATTGTTTGTCACCGTATCTTTGTAGAACTGCGCTTTGCGCTCCTCCGTGCCAAAAAGATGCGGGATAATCACCCCTAAATGGTGATAGGAGTAAACATGGGCTAGAGAACTATCAGTCTTTGCCAACTCGCGGGAAATTTGGAGTGCAGTAATCCATGTTTCGCCAATACCGCCATATTCTTTAGGAATAATCAAACCGAGCAAACCGCTAGAGCGAATGCGATCGCGTTCGTACTTTGGCGTACCGCCAAGACGATCTCGTTCGATGGCAGTATCAGCAAATTCTTGAGCAAGTGATTTCGCGATCGCGACATAATCTTGCTTGCTGTCTTGTTGTGTTGTGCTTTTCGAGTCTACAAGGGATATTTTCATATTGATGATACAAAAATTGAGGGAAGTAATCAGGTACAAATGATTTAGGATTCCTATAGGTTGGTCAGTCCTTAAAACCCAAGTAAACAGAAATCGGTACATCTTCAACAAACTGACCTGAAGGTTCTACACTGAGAATTGCTGCTTTAATTTCCGCCTCAAATGCGGAAGTATCGCCATTAAAGTAATCACGACGGCAGTAAGCGGTGGAGTAGAGATAACCAATAAAATTATCAATCGTCCAGTGTTTGTGAAAGTCAATCTTATGGCGCTTAATCCGAACGAATGGCGATCGATCCAAAACTTCTAAATCAGACTTGTAGAGCAAAGGAACGCTGGTCGATCCCACACGCCGCTCTTCTCCTAGCCACCGTTTGATCGTAGATAGCACATTTTGTGCCCAAACAGAGTCATTTGACCAAATATCTTTTTCAGTTTGAATAATCGCTATCCCCGTATTAGCGTTACTCCTGCGATCGAGCACATCGTAGCTACGCTGTAGCACCAATTCTTGATCCATCCAATGAAAAGCACGACCAATGGTGACAAGGGAAAATGTACCCATTGCCGGGGAAATATTTTCTGCTAAATCCCTTACCCAAGCGATATTTGAAGCATGAGCCAGTTTAGCTTCTTGCTTGGCAACTTCGAGCATTTCTGTATCGGGATCGATGCCCAAAACAGATTCAAATCGATCGTGTAAGGCGATCGCTACCAAGCCAATCCCACAGCCGAGATCGAGAAGCTTGCCTTGCCCATCTAATTGAAATTCCTGTGAGATTAAATCGTAAAGAGCATTTGGGTAGCGCGGTCGATATTGCAGGTAATAAGAAATGGCTCCTTGAAAGAGAGTGGGATCGTAGCTTGGGAGTATTTTAGTAGTCATGATTGAAGTCAAGTTTTGCTGAGTTAGGATTTAGGTTTTGAGATAGCTGCTTTGATAATGATGGGTTTTGGCAACAATTTTATTCACTCTAATATAGAAATTGTTACATTTTTAAATTTATAGAACTTACAAATTAAACCTCCTCCTCTTGATTAGATATTAATTGCGATCTCAGCCTGGGATTTAAACCTCTAAGGGAACAGTTTGCGTATTGGATAAATCCAAGGTACTCAATAATTTTTCTTTCCAATATTGCAAATCGCGATCGGTACGCCTGCGGGGACGGGGAAGATCGATATCTAGCTCGATATGGATGCGTCCAGGGTTGCCACGCATGACGATCGCGCGATCGCTTAAAATCACTGCTTCTTCAACATCATGGGTCACAAGAATAATGGTCTGGCGATCGGATTGCCAAATTTCTAACAGACGATCCTGTAATTGCATTCTAGTAAAGGAATCGAGAGCACTAAAGGGTTCATCTAGCAATAAAATAGAAGGATTAGTGACGAGGGCACGGGCGATCGCTACCCGTTGAGCCATTCCTCCTGATAGTTGGCGCGGCAGCAAACGAGCAAAATCTTGTAATCCAACCTTAACTAGAGCATCACTTGCCCGTGCCTTGCGTTCATCCTTCGGTAAATGATGCAAACCAAACTGCACATTTTCCCAGACGGTTAACCAAGGCATCAGCCGAGGTTCTTGAAATATTACACCAATTTCTGGATGAGGTTTGTCAATGCGAATATTGTCAATTAGCACATCTCCATAAGTTGGCCAATCTAATCCAGAAATGAGCCGTAAAAGTGTACTTTTGCCGCAACCACTCGTACCAATAAAACTAACAATCTCGCTACGACTAACAGCTAAATTAATATACTCTAACCCGACAAAGCCATTTTGAAATCGTTTATGTAGTCCTTCGATAAGTAGCATATATGTTTCCTCATTGGTGCTTTGAACGAATGCTTTAAACTAATGCTTTGAACTAATGGTTGGAAGCGTAAACATCCTGCCAATGGAGTAGCCAATGCGATGCAAGGCCAATAATTGAGTCAGTAACTTTTCCGAAAATCGCAAACAAGAGAATGCTGGCGAGGGTGATGGCGGGTCGTCCAGTCGCTTGCCCGTCGATCAATAAGAAGCCTAAGCCCTGACTGGCTCCCATCAATTCAGCCGCCACGACAAACATCCAGCCCAAACCCAAGCCACTTCGCAAACCGACAATGTAGGCAGGCAATGTCGCGGGCAAGAACACGCGACTGATAAGCTGCCAATCATTAAGTCTATAGATTTTGCCAACCTCAACCAGTTTGCGATCGACATTGTGAATGCCGCTCATGAGATTTAAGTAAACGGGGAAAAAGACTCCAACGGCGATCAGAGCAATTTTAGAAGGCTCATGAATTCCCATCCACAGGATGAATAGTGGCACCCATGCGAGGGAAGGAATGTTACGGAGTGACTGCAAAAGTGGGTCGAGTAAATCGTGAATTAGGCAAGAATAGCCTGTTAATCCTCCTAGAATAGTGGCCAAAAATGTACCAATCAAGAAGCCAACAAAAACCCGATAGAGTGTAATGCTGATGTGCTGCCATAGTTCCCCTGCTACACCGAGTTTCCAAACTGTTATGACAATAGTTGAGGGAGCAGGTAACAAGTTAGGAGCAACCAAGCCAAACCTAGACAGACTTTCCCACAATATTAAGAGAAAGACTGGCAAGAGCAAGCCTTTTGCTCTGCCCAGACGACTGAATAATTGCCAAATATTACCTGTTTGTGCGCTTGTGATTGCGATTGCAAGTCTTTGTTCCATAACTTAGTATTTGCTGTCCTGCATAGATAGCTTGGGAGCGGAATTAAAATTTAAAAATGCCAAATTAAAAATGCTGAATTTATTCTTAAATTTTTAATTTTTAATTTTTAAATTTCTGATTTGCGTTGGTGAGTTGGTGTATATCCACAGCCGATGTTTTTTACTTATGATTTGGTCACTTTTGCCACATACTGCGGATCGATTAAATTGTTAACTACTGTAATGACATCAACGGAATCCTCGATTACACCGCTTTTTTTCAAGACATCTCCAGCAGCACTAATAACGGCTTTTTGTTCGTCACCAATCGATGAGCTTGATATATCGGTTCGCTCCTCTAATTGTTTAGTTGCTACGGCTTCTGTCAGCTTGGATGCTTTAATCACCACTTGCTTGAGTTCACTAGGATTTGCGATCGCCCATTTCCGTGCCTTCTCATAGGCGGTTAGCACTTGACTAACTTGTTCAGGATATTGTTTGGCAAATGCCTCGCGGACATTCAAAAACCCTTGACTAATTAGTTTGGGATCGCGGAAGAAGAGTTTCGAGCCTTTTTCTACTTCTGTCTGTGCCATAAATGGATCGAGACCAGCCCAGGCATCGACATCGCCTTTCTCAAGGGCAGCTTTACCGTCAGCGTGGGGCAAAGGCACAATTTCCACATCTTTGGCAGTCAAACCGACTTGATCCAAGGCACGCAACAAGAAAATAAACGGATCTGTTCCGCGCGTTGCTGCAACTTTTTTGCCTTTTAGATCGGCGACTTTTTGAATGGAAGAATTCGCCGTAGTTACTAATGCTGTCCATTCGGGCTTCGAGTAAACGTAAATAGACTTGATGGGATTACCATTGGCTTTTGCAATCAGTGCGGAAGCACCAGAAGTCGAGCCAAAGTCAATGCTGCTGCCATTGAGAAACTCTAATGCCTTGTTACTACCTTGACTGAGCACCCATTCCACTTTGATATTGGTTTTGGCTAAGTCTTCCTCCAGCCAGCCTTTCTCTTTCAGCACGAGACTGACAGGATTGTAGTAGGCATAATCTAAACGTACTACCGTAGGAACTGCCGTAGGAGATGAGCCTGGGGATGCTGCTGTAGTGTTAGTTCCAGGAGAGGAAGAATTACAGGCATTGACTAATAGCGATAGAAACAGCCCAGAAATAAAAAATAGCAGTAACCTACGTCTGGCAATGGCAAACCACTTGCTCATGATTCGTCTCCTCGACTCCTTGGTGAATGTCTCGCTTAATTAGGACTTAAGCCGTTCATACTATAACTCGATTGGTTTACCGTAGTATAGCCGAATTTTATCTTACAGCAAGGCACACTCAAGATCAATGGTTAAAAAGACCAACTCGACTGTTGGTGGTGGTATGGGCAACTCCCTTGCCAATATGGCGATCGCGCTCGATCGGCTTGATTAGCAAGGGGCGGTTAGCTGTTTTTAACAGGTGAGTCCTTACTAGAGAACCACTAAAGCCAGCACCGACGATCGCGCGCGATCGTTGTTGGAGTATCAGTATTGTCGGAACCATATCAACATCAAATAGAAGAGTTCGGTTTGTCAGTATTTTTGGTAGTTGAAGTTGTCACAGTCATTAACTGACCGACACTCCAAATCGACGGTGTTTTGCCGATCGCTTGCAGAATATGGTCGTGGGCTGCCATCACTGCCCTCAAGATGGAAAAGATATCTATAGAAACATTTTAATAACGGTAATAGTGGTAAAATACGCTTTACTTACCGAGATACAGTATTTTAATATTGCTTGCAATCATAATTCAACAATTTGGGAAAATTAAAGCATGAGTCAAATTCTGCAAGAAGTGCTGTCTGCTAACCGGGAATATGCTGCGACCTTTGGCAAGAAAGGCAATTTGCCCCTACCTCCTAGTCGTCGCTTTGCTATTCTGACCTGCATGGATGCTCGCCTCGATCCTGCAAAATATGCTGGGCTGGCAGAAGGGGATGCCCATGTCATTCGTAATGCTGGAGGACGGGCAAGCGATGACGCAATTCGATCGCTCGTAATCTCTTACAAGCTATTGGGAACTCGTGAATGGTTCGTCATTCACCATACAGATTGTGGGATGCAACTGTTTACCGACAGCATCATCCGAGAATTATTGACGAACAGCCTGGAAACCGCTGTAATCGACGAAAATGGTTGGCGAGATGTAGGGCAGGGTTCGGGTTCGACAGAAGGTGAATTTGTCGATTGGTTAACGTTCAAAGATTTGGCAGAAAGCGTGTTTGTGGATGTCAAACGAATTCGCAACCATCCCCTTGTGCCACCAACCATTCCGATTTATGGCTTTATCTACGATGTGAAAACAGGGCAATTGATTGAAGTCCCCAGCGCAACTGAAGTCGGTCGAGCAACAGTTCCAGCGATCGCGTCATCGTAAGGGAGGAACGCAAAAATGCAGAAGGCTTTGCGGTTTTCTCAACTATGAATTAGTGCTTTTCACGCTCTCACCATTATTATTGCAACTATGAGCCATTTGATTGAATACGAAGACGCAAATTATGAAGTACGCGCAGTGTATGACGACATTCGTGCGACACGCAAAACCGAGTATATCAACAACTTTTGGAAAGCGATCGCCAACCATCCGCCTACCCTGCAACGTACCTGGCAGAATGTGAAGGAGGTGATGACCGCTCCGGGAGAACTCGATCCCCTGACGCGCGAGTTAATCTACATTGCTGTCAGCGTTACAAATGGTTGCCAATACTGCATTTCATCTCATACAGCCGCAGGGCGAGCCAAGGGAATGAATGATGCCATATTTGGGGAACTGATGGCGATCGTGGCAACCGCAAACGCTACCAATCGACTGGCAAATGGCTATCAAATTCCGGTGGATGAACAATTCAAATTATAAAACGCGTTCAATCTTAACCACTTATAATCCATCTCTATGGCAACTCAATTAACAGTAGATGTTTCTCAGATTCCCGTTATCGATATTAGTTCGCTGGTATCGGATAATCCCGTAGGTACTGTTGCCAACCAAATCCGACAAGCTTGCCTCGACACGGGTTTTTTTTACATTGTCGAGCATGGTGTAGACAAAGGCTTGCAAAACCGTTTGGAGCAACTGAGCCGTCAGTTTTTTGCTCTAGATTTAGAAACCAAAATGCAAATTCGGATGGCCCTGGGAGGTCGGGCATGGCGCGGCTACTTTCCGGTTGGAGGTGAACTGACGAATGGTAAACCAGATTTGAAAGAAGGAATTTATTTCGGCTCTCAATTGAATCAAACCCATCCGGCTGTTCAAGCAGGCGTTCCCATGCACGGAGCAAACCTGTTTCCAGATATTCCTCTTTTTCGCGAGACAATACTAGAATATCTGGCGGTGATGACTCAACTGGGTCACGCAGTAATGGCTGGAATTGCCCTGAGTTTGAACTTAGAAGCCTCTTACTTCCGCGATCGCTATACGACTGATCCCCTGATTTTATTTCGCATCTTCAACTATCCACCACAAAGCAATCCGCAAGGGCAATCCTGGGGAGTGGGAGAGCATACCGATTATGGTTTGCTCACGATTCTCAAGCAGGATGATTTAGGTGGGTTGCAAGTGAAGACAAAATCAGGCTGGATTGATGCTGTGCCGATCGCCAACTCATTTGTTTGTAACATTGGCGATATGCTCGATCGCCTCACAGGTGGACTTTATCGCTCTACTCCTCATCGAGTCAAGAATGTGTCAGGACGCTCTCGCCTCTCATTTCCATTCTTCTTCGATCCCAATTTCAATGCTGAACTCCACCCGATTGAAATCAAGGGAGGGAGCGTCGATGATAACAAGAACGAACGTTGGGATAAAGCCAGCGTTCACGAGTTTCGCGGCACTTACGGCGATTATGTCCTGAACAAAGTTGCAAAGGTTTTTCCCCAATTGCGCCAGGAAGTTTTGTAAACAGTCACCTGGATTTATTAAACGATCTGAGAGGCTCGGAAGTCTGCATTTTAGGAACCCTCTCAGCATCAAATAGAATAGGAATGTATCTCTTGTTAAGACATCGGAACTAGGGATAGAAATCGCTGCCTCGGTATCCAACATTTACCCACAAGCGGGGATTTCTAATTACCTGGTTTCCAAACTACTTCTTCAACTTTGAGCTGCTTGGGAATTAAGCCGAGTTCAAAAAAAGTATCGGCAATTTCCTGTTGCTCGGCAACCATATCAGCTTGGATCGGTTCAAATCCATAACTCCGCCGTCGAGTCACTACATCTAAGATAGAAACATCAATTTTCAGAAGGGGAGCGAGAATCTTGACTACTTCTGCAGGATTCGCATCCGCCCAAGTCGCTACTGCTTGAGTTTCTTCTCTAATTGCCTCAATGATTTTGACATTCGGCTGAGCAAATGAGCGATTAGCTAAGTAAAAATCTCGGTTAGCTGCTAGTCCTTTGCTATCTTTAACAACACGAACATCTCCTGGCGCTTGAGCTGCTGCATAAAAGGGGTCCCAAATTACCCAAGCATCTACGTTACCTTGTTGGAAGGCAGCTCTGGCATCGGCTGGTGTCAGGTTGGCCGGCTGAATCTCAGTCCATTTTATTCCTGCGGATTTCAGTGCTTTTGCTAACAGGTAATTGGCGCTTGAACCTTTTGTAAAAGCTATTTTCTTACTCCGCAAATCTGCAAGGGTGTGAATTGCCGAATTAGCAGGAACTAAAATACCTGAACTGCGGTCTTTGGGGGCGCTACCGCCAATGTAAAGCAGGGGTGCGTTAGCAGCCTGGGCAAAGACTGGAGGAGCGTCCCCGGTGCGCCCGATGTCGATGCTGCCGGCGTTTAGCGCTTCCAACATCGGGGGGCCTGACTGAAATTCTTTCCACTCAACGGATATACCTAGAGGCTGCAAGCGTTTCTCTAACCCGCCTCTGGCTTTGACTAGCGTGAAGGGGTCTAATTTCTGATGACCGATGCGGACTACCTGAGCTTGAGCTGCTGCGGGGGAAGCGGCGGGGCTTGCAGAGCTGGTAGGGGGAGTATTGTTACAGGCGGCGATCGCCCAATTTAAGCTGATTCCCAATAGAAATAGCGCTGCTAGGGAAAGGTGCGATCGCCATAATTGAGCAAGGAATGAAATCAGTCTTTTGAGCATAAACAATAATATTGTTTGTTGGTAACTTTCCGATCAGAGACTTCCAACTAATTCGGGTTTGCCAGTTTGTAGGGCACCAACAAACTCTTGCAACTGCGAGCGCAGTATTTGTTCTGTTTCCTCTTCAAGTTGTACGCTTGTTTCGTCATAACTTTGGATCTGCGTGTCTAAAACATAGACACCAGCCAAGATATGACTAGCGCCCAGCTCGGATAACACTGGTTTGAGGGCGTAGTTAATTGCTAATAAGTGACCCAGCGTACCTCCGGTGGCGATTGGGAGAATAACTTTACCAGCTAAACTCTTCTGCGGTAGCAAATCTAAGTAAGCTTTGAGTACGCCTGTGTAGGCTGCTTTGTAAACAGGTGTGGCGATGATTATGCCCTTGGCTTCTACTACTAAATCATTGACTGCTTTTAAGTCTGGGTTCGCGAATTGTCCGTAAATTAATACCTCTGGCGGGAGATCGCGGACGTTGATAGAGGCCGTACTCAGTCCCTCTTTCTCGACAGCACGGCGGGCGTATTCCAGCACGGCAAAGGAGCGGGATGGATGAGACGGGCTACCTGCGATCGCAACAACATTAGGCATTTAATAGTCCTCCTATTTTTGACTCATTTAAAAATGAACGATTTACGGTATCGCCAGCAAATACGGTAAATTGGTAGGTTTACCGTATTTTATAGATAGTAAGCTAGCACGGTCAATTTTAAAAAGCAAGTAAGTTGAGATGTAAAGTTTGATAACTCTTATACAAATTTTGTGCGCTCGCGAATCTCGGCGGGAATCAACTGTCAAGTTTTTTCTCCCAGATACAGCATAATCTCACCGGACTCAAAAACAGAGCCTTTACAGGAAGCGGGTTTGCTTGTTCTTAACAATTATTTATCAAAGCCCCAGAAGTTGGACGAAAAATTATCTTGCTTTTTGTAGGTACCTATGCAATAATCTTGTTTAATCATAAATTACTGTAATTTGACTGATTTACCGTAGATTTAATTTATAAATGCTAATCTGCTATTCACCAGCACCGGTGAGTAGGAGACGAATTGGCATTTGCTCAACAGCCACCTTTGACAGCGAAAAAGGTTTTGAACCTGTGGCATAGATAGCGATATGGAGGTTTTTTAGAATGGAATCACCACTCTCAGGAATAGGTCTAGAATTAGTAAAACTCCAGAAGTCATTTGGAAATATTAAAATTTTGCGGGATATCAACATAGAAATAAATCCCGGAGAATTTGTAGCAATTGTAGGTCGCAGCGGGTGTGGCAAAAGTACCTTACTGCGCTTAATCGCCGGACTAGAAGTTCCCACTCAAGGCACTGTCTTCCTAGATGGAAAGCCGTCCCGCCAACTCAACTCTAAAGTGACAATGATGTTTCAGGATGCACGGCTACTACCTTGGCAAAAAGTGGTAGCAAATGTGAAATTAGGGCTAGTCACGGCCAAAGAAAACACGCACTGCAAAGCGATGCAAGTCCTTCACGCGGTAGGGCTTGGCGATCGCGCCAACGATTGGCCGGCGGTACTCTCCGGCGGTCAAAAGCAGAGAGTTTCTTTAGCAAGAGCCCTTGCCTGCGAACCTCATTTACTGCTGCTTGATGAACCCCTCGGCGCGTTGGATGCTTTGACTCGCATTGAGATGCAGCAATTGTTAGAAAATTTATGGCAAGAAAAAGGCTTTACCGCACTACTGATCACTCATGACGTAGAAGAAGCAGTGGTGCTAGCTGACCGAGTTATTTTAATAGAAAATGGTCAGATTGCAATGGACTGTTCGATTGATATGCCGCGACCGAGGCAGAGAGGAAATGCTCTATTTGCTGCGAAAGTAGAGGCGATTTTGCAGCGCGTTATGGGTCAAAAAGAAAGTAGCAAAGAGGCAGAGAAATTTGCAATAGGTAGGTACACAAAACCCAACTATGTAAAGATAAGTAAATACGGATAACGGATCTACCAAGGTAACTCAGATATGGGCGCTCGTTTAAGAATATTTCTGACTCGCGAGCTCTTCCTCAGCGAATCCGATGCACCCGGATTTGATATCACTCGCAGATCCTAAACTCCGATCGATACTTCACCGTTCCGCTGCAATCTTCCAAAGCTCCACTTTCTAACTCCAAAACCATAAAAGCTTCATCGGGTACATCATATTCACATTTCAAGCTCTTTTTACTAGCAGGAATGAACCCAAAACGCGGATAAAAATCTGGATGACCCAGCACAACTACTGCCTGAAATCCCGATCGCCCGCACTCTTTTAAACCTTCCCGAATCAGCAGTGTTCCTATACCTTGCCGCTGATAGTGGGGTAGAACAGCGACTGGCGCCAACCCCAGAATCGACAAATTCCTAGAACATTTTCCTTCAACCACAACCGGACTGAAGAAAATGTGTCCCACAACGCGATCGGATTGTACCGCAACGAAGGAAAATGTAGATGCAATTCCCCGCAATCGCTCGACTAAGTTAGCCTCATTTTCTCGCCCGAATGCCTCAATATTAATGTTGCGAACAGCTTCTACATCTTCGGGATTTTCTGTACGGATATCCATAGCTTAGATTAATGATTTTTTGCCACTCTGGCAGACGAATTACTACAGAAACTCTTTCTATCTTTCGCGCTCCATATTAATCAAATTATAGCGCCCCTGAAACCTTTTTCCTCTTTTTTAGTTATATATTTTTGGCAACCAATTACACAACTACTGGCAGATGATTGCCAAATCGTCGGCAAAGTCTATCGCTTCCAATAGACAAGATTGATTCAATCGCTTTCACTTGCTTCAATTATCTGCGTTTAGTGTGTTTCTCTGCCTTAAATCTGCGGTTGCTCTATCGACGAAGACTTATGCAATGCAAGTCTAATCTTCATCCGATACCCCGAACGGCTTAACTGTCATTATTGGGGTACAAGCTGACCGGAAGACAATCGCTTAATACCCTCTATCGCTTTAGTTTCTCCGGCTTTATCACCGCCCTCGCGGGCAATTTTTAAAGCTCCCTCGTAGGATTCGAGAGCTTGAGGATATTGACCGAGACTTTCATGAATTGCGCCCATATTGTTGAGCAAGCGTCCGATACTTGTCTTGTCACCAATTGCTTCTAACATCGGTATTGCTTGCTGAAAATAGATCAGCGCTTGAGTATCTTTGCCGAGTTTGCGAGAGGTAAGTGCCATGTTGTTGAGGAGGCGGCCGACGCCAGCCCTGTCTCCGATTTCCCGGCGAATTGCTAAGGCTTGGTGATAAAATTCCATCGCCCTATTAAAGTCGCCGATGTTGTAGTAGACGCCGCCCATGTTATTGAGGGTACGGCCTAAATCGCGCCGATCGCCCGATGCCGTGCGAATCGTCCGCGCTTGCTGGTAAAATTCGATCGCCTTGGCGTAATCTGCCTGTTCTGCGTACACGGCCGCGATGTTGTGGAGGGATTCTCCAATTTCAATTTTGTCGTCATTAGTTTTGGCAAGTTCCAAAGCTTCTTGGTGCAGTTTCATCGCTTCGGAAAAATTGTCCCCAATCCGGTTAACGAAACCGATGAGATTGAGAGTGCGCGCGATACGACGCCCTCCGCTGATTTCTCGGTGAATCACTAAAGCTTGCTGCAGAACTTCCAAAGCTTTGGGCCTCAAACCCATTTCGCCATAAACTTCCCCCATATTATTGAGGGTTTCTCCGATTCCGGCTTGGTCGCCGAGTTGCTTGCGGATTGCCAAAACTTGCTCAAAAGTCTCGATTGCTTCTCGAAACAAACCCTCGCGGTGCTGTTTTACTCCTGTTTCAAAGAGTGCGTCTGCTTGCGTTTTGGGGTCAGTTGCCTGAGCGTGATCGCTCGCTTGGGCGCGCCTCGCATTTATAATTGGGCCATAAGCCCGGGCGTCTGAAATTGCCAGCAAGCTGAGTGCGGGCGATAAGACAAGACTTATAGCTGCGATATAGCTAAAGTGGTAAGAGCGGCTGTTCACCGATCGAGTCCTCCAAGAGCCAAGTTATACCTATTAAGATAGAGCTCTTTGGGGTGTTCCTGCCGATTTTTTTTTCAGCCGCTAGGTTCCGATACCACTTTCAAAAAAGAATGCAACTGTATGCCCGCGCTTCAAACCCATACACAGTCAGTCATTCCCTATTCTTCAATCCAAAATCTCAAATCTCAAATCTCACATCGCATGGCTTGGTTTTTGTCTTGCCAGACTGCCAGAATCAGCGGCATATTGTTGAGAGCGGATATGATAGCAAAGTTTTTGCTAGGTGGAAGCGATGCTTTTTCAGAGCTTTGCAAGATGATGTCCTGTTGGTCAAGTGTGATCCAAGCAATTCCTGACAAAACTTGAATTTCTCGATGAGTTTGAGGCAATCTGTATACCTCGTTTTCCATCAGAATAATGCGATCCTCTTCGAGGGCTCCGCTAACGGGCGCTGCACATTTGGAAGATATTTGAAGCATAGCATCTCCTACTTGGTAATTGGTAATTGCTAATTGCTAATTGCTAATGGACGACTGTATTTCACTGCTTTTCCACGCAACCCACACACTACTATTGGCAATAACGCCGATCTATCCAAGCGCGCATTTCATCATCCGTTGCCACGCAGGTAGAACGACCCGTCGCCCGATCGCAACCGTGCCACCAAGTGTTACCATAGCGATCGCACGTCTGCCAAATTCTCAGTTCCTCCTCACTAGAAATGAGGTAGAGCAAAAACTGCCCAATTTTATTTATAGGTGAAAAGAGAGATAGCCCTTTCTGTTGTGCGGATATTTTAGCTCTATCTGTTATCGGAAAAAACATCATTATTCGGGGGTTTATCAGACTTTTGTAAGTAGACATAGCCAACACCTTAAAGTGATTTTTTCTACAAAAACTGCACTAATAAAATTACAAAAAATAGCTTGTAACTGCAATAAAATTTTCGCAATTAAAGCACAATATTGTTGTCGTGCAAGTCCTGTAAAAGTCTATCTGTTACCTGATAAATTAACCTTAACTCTGCGGCAATTGACAATCAAAGCATTGCTTGCATAGGTTGTATGAATAAAATCGATATATCGAAGCCCTTGTGACAATTTGGGTACTACTGGCACAAACGCTATGAACGAAATCAATACGCGGCGGATGAAACTCTCTCAGATTCAAGCTTTGATAGCTGTAGCAGACTGTGAAAACTTTAGCGAGGCGGCTTTGCAATTGGAACTGTCCCAATCCGCCGTCAGCCACGCCATCGCCTCTTTAGAAACAGAATTGGGAGTGCAATTGTTCCACCGGGGGCGACACGGTGCTCAACTGACGCCAGTGGGGGAAAGGGTAGTGAGTCACGGGCGTCAAATAGCCTGCGCCTTAGAAATGATGGTCAAAGAAGCGGATTTAGAAAAAGGTTTGCAGGGAGGTCAGGTACGGATAGTTACTTTTCGGAGTGTCGCAACTCATATCCTACCGGGTATTATTGCTAAATTTCGCAGTTGCTTTCCCAAAATTACGGTTAGCATTACCGAAGTTTATTATACCCAAGCTGTGGAAGAGGCTTTGCGATCGGGCAAAGCAGACATCGGCTTTGTATCTCTTCCCATCTCCGATGAATTTGAAACTAGAGAAATTTTGCGGGATAAATATGTTGTGTTGCTGCCGCCAACTGCCAAATTGTCAAGTGATAAGATTACCTGGGAAGAATTAGCAGCTTATCCGTTGATTTTGCAGCCGGCGGAAAATCCTTGTTCGATACCGCTGCGAAAATATTTGACAACTTCGGGGTTTCCCTTAAATATCGCTTACGAACTCAGCGAAGATTCAACTATTGTCAGTATGGTGATGCAAGGTTTGGGTACAGCAATTCTTCCGCGTTTGGCTGCGGAACCGATACCTACGTCGGTGAAAGTTTGCAGTTTGCCTGCGGATTTTGAAAGGGTAATTGGGGTGTCTGTTTTGAGGGATGGGTTATTGATTCCGGCCGTGTTTGCGTTTTTGGATTTAGTTAAAAGTGCCCCAGAGGTTGATAGTGAGGGGGATTTTCCGATTAATCCTTCATGAGAAATCTAAGTCAGTTGTTATTGGTTATTGGTTAGATTGGGTTTTTTTTACTGCAGATATCAACAGATGAACGCGGATGGGAGTGTATATGCGTTCATCTGCGGTAAAAAAAAATCGCATAAAATAGTACGATCGCTGATTGCCTATTTCATGCGTTTTGCAACAAGACTAGAACTGTCGCCTTGGTGGAATTTGATTCGACCATCTACCGAGTTTTTATCCTTTAATTTGAGCCAACCGCTACCAGATGCAGGATCGTTCTCATCATTACCGTCCCATGTAAACTCAAATCGCTGATCCTTTCCATCTTTTACGACTTCGCCGTCAATTTCACCTGATACTAAACCGAATTGAAATTCTCCTGAACCTGTTTCATCAATCTCGATATAGGCTTCAACTTCCATGTCCAAATAATCACTATCCCACATTGCCATCTCTGTGATCCGCCATGTACCGCTATATTCCATTGCTTTCATCCTCCACTTGTGTTATTAATATTCGCCATCTCTCTCACCCAGTTGCGGAAATTCACCTCCGCTTCTACTTCATCTACCTGCGCTGCTGCCAAGAATTCGTAAAGCTTTTCCTTGGGGACGATGGGAAAAGTGGGGCTGACAGATACTTCCAAATACTCATCGTTCTCTAGCTTATAAATTCGCCATTCTCTACCATTGTACCGCCAAAACTCCGGTACTCCCATACTGGCATAGAGAGCAAGCTTGTTAATATCGGTATGGGTGATATCTATTTCCACTACTAAATCGGGTGCTGGATCTGTGGCTATATCTACTGTACGACCGACTACGAGGGGCTGATTTTGGATGTAATAGGCATTATCTGGTTCTGCACCGCGCTCTAAGTCCGATCGATCGAGGGTTGTCGAACCCATTGTTTTAATCTTCAAACCTAGCTCTACTACCAAAATCCGAATCAAAAGTTCGATTAAGCGTGCTGAAAATTCGTGTTCTTCTAATGGCATGGTTATTTCTAAAATCCCTCGATCGAATATCAATTTAGCTGCTCGTTTATCGCCCAAAATTTTGAGCAGTTGTTGATAACCCTGCCAAGTAATATTTCTAAACACCACTCGCTGTTCGCCTATGGGTAACGGTGGTGCGATCGGCGCAACAGAAATCATATGTTTATTTCCAGCTATGATATTTCTACAATAACATAAGGGACAGGCAAGATGCCTGTTCCACAACTAACAAATTATTGATTGTGGAACGGGCATCTTGCCCGTTATTAAAAAGACTCAACACATTTTATTTGCTCTTATCAGTTCTCTGCCGCAAAATAAATTCAGCTAGTGCTAAATCAACCGGTGTTGTGACTTTCAAATTCGTCTCTTCTCCCTCCACAATTTGCACTGGTAAACCGCATTTTTCAAACAAAGCCGCATCGTCTGTCACTTCCCAACCTTTTTGTCGTCCTTCTTCGTGACACTGCTTTAACAATTTCACTTCAAATCCTTGAGGAGTCTGGGCCGCCCACAAATTGCTTCTGTCTGGGGTGTCTCGCACGATCCGACGGTCATCTACGACCTTAATCGTATCCTTGACCGGGACGGCGACAATCAAGCCCGGACAGGTCAAGAGAACCTCGGCAGATCGATCGAACAATTCAGCAGTTGCCAAACACCTGGCGCCGTCGTGAATCAACACTCGATCGGCATTTGGTGGTAAAGCCTGCAAACCGTTGTAAACTGACTCTTGCCTGGTGGCGCCTCCTTTAATCAGTTCCACGGGCTTGACCAAAGATAAATCGCTCAGAATTGCTTTAAAATCCGGAAAATCGTCTGGCTGGCCCATGATGCCAATCCAGCTAATGTGCTGCGAAGCTTCAGCAGCAGCCAAAGTCCAACTCAGCAAAGGTTTTCCCAGCAAAGTCAGCAGCAGTTTGTTCCGCTGACTCCCCATCCGTCGCCCCGAACCTGCTGCAGGAATTAATAAGTGCATTAAGTAACCCTTCTTCACCCAACTAGGTATATATTAAGAGCGTCCTGTACTTTTGGGTCAGTTGTTTAGCTGTCAGCCAGTAGCTTTTAAAGTCTAGAATTACTATAAGCTGATAGCTGAAGACCGATCGCTGAGAGCTACCTCGATAGATAATAGCCCGATCGTTTATGATGCGAATACTAGCACTTGTCCCTGGCGGGATTGGCGACCAAATTTTATTTTTCCCCACCCTTGATGACCTCAAGCAGTCTTATCCAGAGGCGCAAATTGATGTCATCGTGGAACCGAGGGCAAAGGGCGCTTACCGAGTCTGCAAATCCGTCAAAGAAGTCTTGACGTACAATTTCAAAGACCGCAACGCTATGGCAGATTTGGGCAATTTACTGGGCGTAATTCGCGATCGCGAATACGAAGCAGTTATTTCCCTCGGCCAGCGGTGGACTGTAGGGCTGCTGCTGTGGCTGACCGGCATTCCGCAGAGAGTTGGGTATTCGGGAACCAACGGTGCTCGATTTCTCACTGCTGCTGTACCGCTGAAAACTGAACAGTACGCCGCTTCAATGTACCATGATTTGCTGCAAGGATTTAACATTACAAATCCTTGTCCGGCGATCGCAATTAATGTACCAAAACAGGACATTCAGTGGGCGGAAGCCGAACAGCAGCGGTTGGGCGTAAAAGAAAGCGGCTACATTTTGATTCACGGCGGTTCCAGTCAATTAGCTGTGTCTAAAGGTATTGACAAAATTTACCCTACAGACAACTGGAAGCAAATAATTGAAGATTGTCAGCAGCGGCAGCCGAATTTGCCCGTTGTTGTTGTGAAAGGCCCCGAAGATGCAGACTTCGTGACAAAGTTAGTCGAGTTATGTCCCAATGTAAAAGTTATCTCGCCGGATGATGTCGGCAAGTTGGCGGCGACAATTGCTGCTGCTAATTTGATGATATGTACTGACAGTGCGCCGATGCACTTAGCTGTGGCGGTTCAAACTTATACAATAGCTTTGTTCGGCCCGACTGAACCTGCAAAATTGTTGCCAAAGAGCGATCGATTTTTGGGCATTAAATCTCCTACTGGCAAAATGGCAGACATCTCTCCTCAAGATGTTTTGAAGAAGGTTTGGGGTGGCTAAAAACTAGGATATCTAAGTCAGGACACGGCACGGCCGTGTCCCTAAAACTTAGGTGGTTTCCAGACCCAGGGGACGAGGAAAGAAGTCGAGTATTTAAAACTCGATGTTAGTCTTCCAAATCATCCATAATCTGCTGCAACCCATATTCCGCACCCTCAACTTTCACCATCGGTTTTTACCTATTTTTATCAAGCTATAAAGCTCTAAAGTAGTACCCGGCAAATTCCCACCAAGAATTACTATGACAGGCTTGAATGTCTCAAACAATGCTAAAGCAGTCTCGCCATCTGCTGCCGAATCTACTTGATATTTCTGATTTAAAAAGCGATGAACTAGATTGCGGATGGATGGGTAATCATCCACAACAAGAATCTTGGGAGTAGTATCAGTAATCATCACAAAAAACTTCCTTTGTGTTGTCAATGGACAACTGGCAATTTCAGAACAGCTTTAGTGAAGAGTAAAGGCCAGGTCGTTCCAACTAAACAGAGTTTTTTCAGGCAATTCTTCTTTCAGCTTGGTCTTGAGGTCAAAAGGCTTGCCCCAATCCCATATTTCGATCTCTAGGCGTTTGTTAAATACTGCGATCGCCAGTTCTATTTTCGGAGTTTCCAATGACAGATTTGTGCGGGCGTGGCGAACAGCATGGGCAAAACCCTCGATCGCAGCAAGTTTACTAAGCTGCAAAACTGCTTCGGGAATGGGTAGAAGCTCTAACTGCTCGACCCACCCTAAAACTTGAGTAACCGCCTGGAGATCGCTATTTACTTGAAGCTTAAATTTGTGAAGTGGCTGGTTATAACTTGGCTCGGATTGGGGATTTCGTTGCTCTTGAAGCCAGTTAAAGCTGTGTAAAACGTCGATCGCACGCTTAAAGAAATCAGGTTCAGTGCTAGGTTGGGGTGGTACTAAAGCTGGCTGAAAATATTTTACAATTAACAGACAGTTTCGACCGGCAGACGTGCGGGTATAACTTAGCTGATCGGCAATTTTGCCAATAAGTTTTATACCTATTTTGCCTATTTCATCGATTTCGCTAAAATCTTCGTCACGGTGCGAATTTTCTAAGTTATAGTTCATAACGGTTTTCTCTGCTAAATATTGATTGTTTTTGTTTCTACAGATATCCTACTGAAGCAAAAAGGGAGGATGTAGGGGAGACTAGGTGAGTTTTAATTTGCGATCTGCCATAATTTTGAGGGCAAATCGGGCAGGAGATTAAAACCTATCGGCTCTAGTCAGGCAGAACTAATTAAAGAATGATTTGCAGATATAGTCAGGTTTGCTAAACCATAAATTCCAGCTCCTTCAAACGGAACGGTTCTTTTGCTTGCGATTGTTCATTTTCAACTTTGCTTGGGAAATTAATAGGCTTTCCCCAATCCCAAATTTGAATTTCGATGCGTTCGTTAAAAACTGCGATCGCAAGATCGATCGGAGTGTTTGACGGCATATTTTTGTGGTGGTGAATAGCATTGATAAACCCCTCCACCGTCGCCAGTTTACAAAGCTGCAAAACTTCTTCGGGAAGTGGTAGATTCTCTAACTGTTCGACCCACCATAAAACTTGAGTGACAGTGGCAACATCACTATTAAGTTGCAGAGTAATTTTTTGCAGTGGCTGGTTAGAACTGCGCTCGGATTGGCTAGTTTTTTGCTCTTTCAACCAGTTGAAAATGTTTAAAGTATCAGTCGCTCGCTTCAAACAATCAGCTTGAGTGCTAGGGTGAGGTAGTACGGGCTGAAAATATTTTACAATTAACAGACAGTTTCGACGGTCAGAAGTGTGGGTATAACTAAGCTCATCGGCAATTTGGCTAATAATTTTTATACCTATCCCAAGTGACGGGATTCCATCCATTTTGCTAAAATCTTCGTCACCGTGTGAGTTTCCGAATAATTTAAAATTCATTTGACTGACCTCTCTTGTTGATCAATAACTGTTTGTCTGTGTTCTGATCAAATCATCGCATCACTTTAATAGAGTGAAGTTGACCAGAGGTATAAAGTTAGGTCTATTAGAGGTCGGTATAATCAAAGTATACTCAAGGTATAATTAAACTACTGTCATGCAGAGTCCCTATCCTTCGCAAGGCTCAGGACTGGCAAGCATCCCAGCCGTCTAAGAGATCCTTGGCAAGGCTCAAGATGATTTAATTGCACGACGGGTAAGTTGTAATAAAGTTAAATGAGGGGTTAACCTAGATGGATTGGCAAGAATTCCTTAGAGGCGAATCTGGGAGACATGAATTATCGATGGAACAAACAGAAACATTATTAGCAGCACTCTTCTCTCCTGAAAGAGCACCCCTCAATAAGGCACAGCTTTCAGTAAAATTCAGCATATCAGAAGCTGCTGTAACACAGCGACTGGGAGAGATTTACAAGAGATTTTCAAAGAGCTTCCCTGACCTTTCTGACCAACAAGGTGCAGGAAAGTTGAAGATTCTGCAGACTAAATTGATACAGAAGTATTATCAACTATCACAACCAGTAGTTGCCACCCAAGCTTCTAACTCATCTCCCTACCCTGAAGAATTTATATCGATAATAGAAGAAAAAATTCGCAGGTTTTGCGGGCGCGGATTTGTTTTTGAGACTTTTCAGCAATTTATCACCGACAATCCTCACGGTTATTTTACGATCGTCGGGGATGCGGGAATGGGCAAAAGTTCGATCGTTGCCAAATACGTCTCTGAACATAAATCTCCCTGCTATTTCAATATTCTCGTCGAACGTCGCAACAGACCCGAATTGTTTTTGAAGAGCATTCGTCGGCAATTAATTGACCGCTATCAATTGCAAAATTCAGAAGACGCCGATTTACCAACTTTACTGGCACAGGTGGCGGGAAAACTCACGGCGGGCGATCGTTTGGTAATTGCAATTGATGCACTGGATGAAGTCGAACAAGAACCGGGAGGAAATCTTTTACATTTACCGAAAAATCTGCCCAATAACGTATATTTTCTACTGACAAGGCGACCATATAGTTCGGAGAAAAAGCAGTTGTTAGTAGATGTTCCGGTAAAAGAGCTAGATTTAAGAGACGAAAAGTATGTTAATTTCAATCATGATGATATCAAAGAATATATTCGCTTTGTTATAAATACCGATTCTGACTATAAAGATGGTCTGAAAAACTGGATTCAAACCCGCAACATTCCCCATACAACTTTTGTCGAGCAAGTGGCAAACAAGAGCGAAAAGAATTTTATGTATCTGCGCTATGTTTTGCCGGCAATTGCTAAAGGTGATTACAATGACTTGAGTTTAACGCAATTGCCCGATGGGTTGCAAGAGTATTATCAAAGCCATTGGGTGCGGATGGGAATGGAAGCTAAGCCAGGGCAATTGATGGAGAATGTCTTGTATATTTTACTAGAGATTGGCACGCCGATTCCCTGCGAGATGATTGCTGGAATTACCAAGGTGGATGAATGTGACGTGGGAAAGGTTTTAGAAGATAAGTGGGTTGAGTATTTGAAAAAGCAGAATGTAGAGGGAGAAATCTGCTACACCATCTATCATGCTAGTTTCCTTGACTTTCTGAAAGGCAAACGGGAGATGGATTCAAAGCGGAAGATTTTTAAAGAAGTAAATCAACAGATTGCTGAGTATTTAGAAGAGGGGATGCTGTGAGATGGGAGAATTTGCTGACAAGTTAGCGGCTAAACCACTTTTCTATCAACGTGCTTATCTGGGCAGCTTACTGCCAAATTATCTCAAGTCAGGGAATTTAGAAAAGTATAATCAAAAACTGACTGATTTTAACTTTCTAATGACAAAGATTCAGCATCCTGAGTTTGGGGTGCAGGCACTGATTGATGATTTCAATTGGGTTGACGATTCAGAAGCAGTAACTCACCCAGAGTACAATTCAGAAACAGCGAAAGCGCTGAACTTGATTCAAGCGGTACTGTGGATGTCAGCCGATATTTTGGATCGAGATCGGACTAAACTGGCGGAACAATTGTTAGGGCGCTTACTGTACTTTGAAATACCTCAGATTCAAGCAATGCTGGAGGTAGCCAAGCAGTGGAAAGCAGCACCTTGGTTGCGTCCTTTGACGCCCTGTTTAACTCCCCCTCGTAGGGGACTGATACGCACGCTTAAACGTCACAGCAACTCGGTAAATGCAGTTACTGTCACTGCTGATGGCAAGCGGGCGATTTCTGGTTCATCGGACACCAGCCTTAAAGTCTGGGATTTAACAACTGGAAAGGAACAGTTTACTCTGAATGGTCACAGCAAGTCAGTAAATGCAGTTGCTGTCACTGCTGATGGCAAGCGGGTGATTTCTGGTTCGTGGGACAACACCCTCAAAGTCTGGGATTTAACCACTGGAAACGAACAGTTTACTCTCAATGGTCACAGGCAATTAGTAAATGCAGTAGCCGTCACTGCTAATGGGAAGCGCGCGATTTCTGGTTCGTGGGACAACACCCTTAAAGTCTGGGATCTAACCACTAGAAAGGAAGAATTTAGTCTCACTGGTCACAGGGAATCAGTATATGCAGTAGCCGTCACTGCTGATGGGAAGCGCGCGATTTCTGGTTCAAGAGACAAAACCCTTAAAGTCTGGGATCTAACCACTGGAAAGGAAGAATTTAGTCTCACTGGTCACAGGAAATCAGTATATGCAGTAGCCGTCACTGCTGATGGCAAACTGGCGATTTCTGGTTCTTTGGACAACACTCTCAAAGTCTGGGATTTAACCACGGGAAACGAACAGTTTACTCTCAAAGGTCACAGCAACTCAGTAAATGCAGTAGCCATCACTGTTGATGGCAAGCGAGCAATTTCTGGTTCAGATGACAACACCATCAAAGTCTGGGATTTAACCCTTGGAAAGGAAGAATTTACTCTCGAAGGCCATAGAAACTCAGTAAATACAGTAGCAGTCAATGCTGATGGCAAGCGGGCAATTTCTGGTTCAGATGACAAAACCCTCAAAGTTTGGGATTTAACAACTGGAAAGGAAGATTTCACGTCTGAAGGTCACAGCAATTCAGTAAATGCAGTAGTTGTCACTGCTGATGGCAAGCGGGCGATTTCTGGTTCATCGGACACCAGCCTTAAAATCTGGGATTTAACCACTGGAAAGGAATTGTTTATTCTCAATGGTCACAGCAACTCAGTAAATGTAGTTGCTGTCACTGCTGATGGCAAGCGGGCAATTTCTGGTTCAAAAGACAACACCCTGAAAGTCGGAGATTTAACCACTGGAAAGGAACAGTTTACTCTCAATGGTCACAGTAACTCAGTAAATGCAGTTGCTGTCACTGCTGATGGCAAGCGGACGATTTCTGGTTCATCTGACACAAGTCTTAAAGTCTGGGATTTAACAACTCGAAAGGAACTCTTTACTCTCAATGGTCACAGCGACTCAGTATATGCACTAGCCGTCACTGCTGATGGCAAGGGTGCAATTTCTGGTTCAAGAGACAACAGCCTCAAAGTCTGGGATTTAACAACTCGAAAGGAACTCTTTACTTTCAAAGGTCACAGCGGCTTGGTAAATGCAGTAGCCGTCACGGCTGATGGCAAGCGGGCGATTTCTGGTTCGTGGGACAAAACCCTAAAAGTCTGGGATTTAAAAACTCGAAAGGAACTGTTTACTCTCACGGGTCACAGCGACTTAGTATATGCAGTAGCCGTCACTGCTGATGGCCAGCGGGTGATTTCTGGTTCGTGGGACAACACCCTCAAAGTCTGGGATTTAATCACTGAAAAGGAACTGTTTACTCTCAGTGGTCACAGCAGCTCGGTGAATGCAGTAGCCGTCAATGCTGATGGGAAGCGGGCAATTTCTGGATCGTGGGATAGCACCCTCAAAGTCTGGGATTTGTCGAGTGGAAATGTCATTGCCAGTTTCACAGGTGAAAGTTCGATCGCCTCTTGCGCTATTGCACCCGATGGAGTCACAATTGTCGCAGGCGACGCATCGGGCCGAGTATATTTCCTGCGGCTAGAAGGGATGGAGGAACTAACATGAATTCCTCACCTCTGGCAAATCCCATCTCTACCGCTGTTTACCCAAAAGATTTTGCTGACAAGTTAGCGGCCAAACCACTTTTCTATCAACGTGCTTATCTGAGTAGTTTATTGCCAAATCATGTCAAGTCAGGTCATTTAGAAAAGTATTATCAAAGACTAACAGATTTTAACTTTCTAATTGCAAAGATTCAGCATCCTGAGTTTGGAGTGCAGGCACTTATTGATGATTTCAATTTCCTTGATAATTCAGAAGCAGTAACTCACTCAGATTACAACTCTGAGAAAGCGAAAGCCCTGCACTTGATTCAAGCTACACTGTGGATGTCAGCCGATATTTTGGATGAAGATCCGACCAAACTGGCGGAACAATTGTTAGGGCGCTTACTGTATTTTGAAATGCCTTCGATTCAGGCAATGCTAGAGGTAGCAAAAAAATGGAAAGCAGCACCTTGGTTGTGTCCTTTGACACCCTGTTTAACTCCGCCTCGCAGGGGATTGCTACGCACTCTCAAAGGTCACAGAAACTCAGTAAATGGAGTCGCTGTCACTACTGATGGCAAGCGGACAATTTCTGGTTCATCGGACAACACTCTAAAAGTATGGGATTTAACCACTGGAAAAGAACTGTTTACTCTTAAAGGTCACAGTGGCTGGGTAAATGTAGTAGCGGTCACGGAGGATGGAAAGCGGGCAATTTCTGGTTCATCAGACCACACTCTCAAAGTCTGGAACTTAACAAGTGGAAAGGAAGAGTTTACTCTTAAAGGTCACATCGGCTGGGTAAATGCAGTAGCGATTACTGCTGATGGCAAAAGGGGATTTTCTGGTTCATTTGACAATACCATCAAAGTCTGGGATTTAGCCACGGGAGAGGAAGAGTTTACTCTCAACGGCCATAGCCACTTGGTAAATTCCGTAGCGGTTACTGCTGACGGGAAGCGGGCGATTTCTGGTTCAAGAGACTATACCCTCAAAGTGTGGGATTTAGCCACTAGAAAGGAAGATTTTACTCTCAACGGTCACAGCGGCTGGGTAAATGCAGTAGCGGTCACGGAGGATGGCAAGTGGGCAATTTCTGGTTCATTTGACACTACCATCAAAGTGTGGGATTTAGCCACTGGAAAGGAAGAGTTTACTCTCACTGGTCATAGCGACTCAGTAAATACAGTAGGCGTTACCCCCGATGGCAAGCGAGTAATTTCTGGTTCAAGGGATAATACCATCAAAGTGTGGGATTTAGCCACTGGAAAGGAAGAGTTTACTCTCACTGGTCACAGCAACTGGATAAATGCAGTAGCGGTCACGGAGGATGGGAAGCGGGCGATTTCTGGTTCAAGAGATAAAACCCTGAAAGTCTGGGATTTAGCCATTGGAAAGGAAGAGTTTACTCTCACTGGTCACAGCAACTCAGTAAATGCAGTAGCCGTCACGGAGGATGGGAAGCGGACGATTTCTGGTTCGTGGGACAACACCATCAAAGTCTGGGATTTAACAACTCGAAAGGAAGAGTTTACTCTCACTGGTCACACCTACTCAGTCAATGCAGTAGCCCTCACTGCTGATGGGAAACGCGGGATTTCTGGTTCTTTCGACAACACCATTAAAGTCTGGGATTTAACAACTCGAAAGGAAGAGTTTACTCTCACTGGTCACACCTACTCAGTAAATGCAGTAGCCGTCACGGAGGATGGCAAGCGGGCAATTTCTGGTTCGTGG
The DNA here is from genome assembly GCF_036701435.1 of Microcoleus sp. Pol12A5. NCBI lineage: Bacteria > Bacillati > Cyanobacteriota > Cyanophyceae > Oscillatoriales > Microcoleaceae > Microcoleus > Microcoleus sp. Pol12A5. The sequence continues at coordinate 5,176 of NZ_JAUBQU010000010.1, read as the reverse complement.
GACAACACCATCAAAGTCTGGGATTTAACAACTCGAAAGGAAGAATTTACTCTCACTGGTCATAGCGACTCAGTAAATGCAGTAGCCGTCACGGAGGATGGCAAGCGGGCAATTTCTGGTTCAACAGACAAAACCCTCAAAGTCTGGGATTTGTTGAGTGGAAATGTCATTGCTAGTTTTACTGGTGAAAGTTCGATCGCGTCTTGCGCTATTGCACCCGATGGACTCACAATTGTGGTAGGCGAAGAATCCGGCCAAGTATATTTCCTGCGGCTACAAGGGATGGAGGCACTAACATGAATTCCTCACCTCTGGCAACTCCCATCTCTACCGATTCTTACCCAAGAGATTTTGTGGACAAGTTAGCGGCCAAACCACTTTTCTATCAACGTGCTTATCTGGGCAGTTTACTGCCCAATTATGTTAAGTCAGGGAATTTAGAAAAATATTATCAAAAACTGACCGATTTTAATTTTCTGAGCGCAAAGCTTCATCATCCTGAATTTGGACTACAGGCGCTTATTGATGATTTTAATTTAGTTGACGATTCTGAAGCAGTAACTCACCCAGAATACAACCCAGAAACAGCGAAAGCCCTGAACTTGATTCAAGCGGCGCTGTGGATGTCAGCCGATATTTTGGATCGAGATAAGACCAAACTGGCCGAACAATTGTTAGGGCGCTTACTATGCTTTGAAGTGCCTCTGATTCAGGCAATGCTGGAGGTAGCCAAGCAGTGGAAAGCAGCACCTTGGTTGCGTCCTTTGACACCATGTTTAACTCCCCCTCGCAGGGGACTACTACGCACCCTCGAAGGTCACAGAAACTCGGTAAATGCAGTTGCTGTCACTGCTGATGGCAAGCGAGCAATTTCTGGTTCATTTGACAACACCCTCAAAGTTTGGGATTTAACCACTGGAAATGAACAGTTGACTCTCAAAGGTCACAGCAACTCAGTATATGCAGTAGCCGTCACTGCTGATGGGAAGCGGGTGATTTCTGGTTCGTCTGACAACACCCTCAAAGTCTGGGATTTAACCACTGGAAATCAACTGTTTAGTCTTGAAGATCATAGTAGCTGGGTAACAGCAGTAGCCGTCACTACTGATGGGAAGCGGGCGATTTCTGGTTCGTCGGACAACACCCTCAAAGTCTGGGATTTAACTACTGGAAAGCAACTCTTTACTCTTAAAGGTCACAGCAACTCGATAAAAGTAGTAGCCGTCACTGCTGATGACAAGCGGGCGATTTCCGGTTCGTCGGACAACACCCTCAAAGTCTGGGATTTAACCACTGGAAAGGAACTCTTTACTCTTAAAGGTCACAGCGACTGGGTAAAAGCAGTCGCCGTCACTGCTGATGGCAAGCGGGCGATTTCTGGTTCGTCGGACAACACCCTCAAAGTTTGGGGTTTAACAACTGGAAAGGAACTGTTTACCATCAAAAGTCACAGTGTAAAAGCAATAGCCGTGACTGCTGATGGCAAGCGGGCGATTTCCGGTTCGTCGGACAACATCCTCAAAGTTTGGGATTTAACCACTAGAAAGGAACTGTTTACGCTTACAGGTCACATGGACTCGATAAATGCAGTAGCCGTAACTGCTGATGGGCAGCGGGCGATTTCTGGTTCGTCGGATAACACCCTTAAAGTCTGGGATTTAACAACTGAAGATAAACTGTTTACCATCAAAGGTCACAGCTACTTGGTAAAAGCAGTCGCCGTCACTGCTGATGGGAAGTGGGCGATTTCTGGTTCGTCGGACAACACTCTCAAAGTTTGGGATTTAACCACTGGAAATGGACTGTTTACGCTTACAGGTCACAGGGACTCGGTAAGTGCAGTCGCCGTCACCGCTGATGGGAAGCGGGCGATTTCTAGTTCACGGAACCACACCCTCAAAGTTTGGGATTTAGAAACTGAAGATGAACTGTTTACGCTCAAAGGTCACAGGGACTTGGTAAATGCTGTCGCCGTCACCGCTGATGGCAAGCGAGCCATTTCTGGTTCACGGGACGACACTCTCAAAGTTTGGGATTTAGTAACTCGAGAGGAACTGTTTACGCTCAAAGGTCACAGGGACTCGGTACATGCAGTTGCCGTGACTGCTGATGGCAAGCGGGCGATCTCTGGTTCGTCGGACAACACCCTCAAAGTCTGGGATGTAGAAATAAGGAGGGAATTGTTAGCTTTTATTTGGAGAAATCCAATAGCTATAAGGCAACTTTTTACCCTCACGGGTCACAGCAAGTCGGTAATAGCAGTCGCGGCTACTGCTGATGGCAAGCGGGCAATTTCTGGTTCAAGAGACAAAACTCTTAAAGTCTGGGATTTAACAACTGGAAAAGAACAGTTTACTCTCAAAGGTCACAGCAATTCAGTAAATATAGTAGCCGTCACGGAGGATGGCAAGCGGGCGATTTCTGGTTCATCGGACAACACCCTCAAAGTCTGGGATTTGTCGAATGGAAATATCATTGCTAGTTTCACCGGTGAAAGCCCGATCGCCTCTTGCGCTATTGCACCCGATGGAGTCACAATTGTCGCAGGAGATCGATCGGGGCGCGTATATTTCCTGCGGCTAGAAGGGATTACTGAGTATTTAGAAAAGGGGATGGCGTGATATGGGAGAATTTGCTGACAAGTTAGCGGCCAAACCACTTTTCTATCAACGTGCTTATCTGGGTAGCTTACTGCCAAATTATGTTAAGTCAGGAAATTTAGAAAAGTATTATCAAAAACTGACTGATTTTAATTTTCTGATGGCAAAGCTTCAACATCCTGAGTTTGGAGTGCAAGCACTTATTGATGATTTTAATTTGATTGACGATTCAGAAGCAGTAATTAACCCAGATTACAACCCAGAAAAAGCGAAATCTTTGGAGTTGATTCAATCGGTATTGTGGATGTCAGTGGATATTTTGGAACTAGATAACAATAAGCTGGCAGAACAATTATTGGGTCGCCTACTGTACTTTGAAATGCCTTCTATTCAAGCAATGCTGGAGGTAGTAAAAAAGTGGAAAGCAGTACCTTGGTTGCGTCCTTTAATCCCTTGTTTCATTCCTCCCCAAGGAGGATTAATACGTACACTTGAAGATCACACCAGTTTAGTAAATGCAGTTGCCGTCACTACTGATGGCAAACGGGTAATTTCTGGTTCAGCAGATAAGACCATAAAAGTTTGGGATTTAACAACTGGAAAGGAAGAGCTTACTCTCAAAGGTCATAGCGACTCAGTAAATGTAGTCGCTGTCACTCCCGATGGCAAGCGGATGATTTCTGGTTCTTGGGACAAAACCATAAAAGTTTGGGATTTAACAACTGGAAAGGAAGAGCTTACTCTCAAAGGTCACACTTACTGGGTAAATGCAGTTGTTGTAACTGCTGATGGGAAGCGGGTAATTTCTGGTTCCAGAGACAACACGCTCAAAGTCTGGAATTTAACAACGGGGAAGGAAGAGTTTACTCTAAAAGGTCACACTTACTGGGTAGATGCGATAGCGGTCACTCCTGATGGTAAACGAGCAATTTCTGGCTCGTGGGATAGCACCCTCAAAGTCTGGGATTTAGTAACTGGAAAGGAAGAGTTTACTCTCAAAGGTCACAGTTACGCGGTATGGGCCATCGCTGTCACTCTTGATGGAAAACGAGCAATTTCTGGTTCGTGGGATAGAACCCTCAAAGTTTGGGACTTAACAACTGGGAAGGAAGAGTTTACTTTTGACGCTCACAGTGCTTCAGTAAATGCAGTTGCGGTTACTCTTGATGGAAAACGAGCAATTTCTGGGTCAAAAGACAGGACGCTCAAAGTTTGGAATTTAACCACTAGAAAGGAAGAGTTTACTCTCAAAGGTCACACTGATTGGGTAAGTACAGTTACTGTCACTGCTGATGGTAGGGCGATTTCTAGTTCCTATGACAAAACCCTAAAAGTTTGGAATTTAACCACTGGAAAGGAAGAGTTTACTCTCAAAGGTCACAGCAATTGGGTAAGTGCAGTTGCCGTCACTGCTGATGGTAGGGCGGTTTCTGGTTCCTATGACAAAACCCTAAAAGTTTGGGATTTAAGAGCAAGAGGGGAAGAGTTTACTCTCAAAGGTCACACTGATTGGGTCAAAGCAGTCGCCGTCACTCCCGATGGCAAGCTGGCCATATCTGCTTCAGAGGATAAAATGATCAAAGTTTGGGATTTAAGAACTGGAAAGGAAGAATTTAGTCTCGGAGGCCATAGCTACTTGGTTAATGCGGTAGCAGTTACTACTGATGGCAAGCGGGCAATCTCTGGCTCAAGAGACAAAACCCTAAAAGTTTGGGATTTAAGAGCAAGAGAGGAAGAGTTTACTCTCGAAGGTCATAACAACTCGGTAAATGCGGTAGCCCTCACCGCCGACGGCAAGCAGGCAATTTCCGGTTCATCGGATAATACCCTAAAAGTCTGGGATTTAACCACTCAAAAGGAACTGTTTACTCTCAAAGGTCATAGCGACTGCGTAAAAGCAGTGGCGGTCACGGAGGATGGCAAAATAGCAATTTCTGGTTCATCGGACAACACCGTAAAAATCTGGGATTTAATAGCTAGAAAGGAAAAGTTGACTCTCAAAGCTCACAGCCAATTTGTAACAGCAGTCGCCCTTACTGCTGACGGCAAGAGAGCAATTTCTGGTTCGTGGGATAACACCATCAAAGTCTGGGATTTAACAACTAGAAACGAACTTTTTACTCTCAAAGGTCACAGCGACTCGGTAAATATAGTAGCCGTCACCGCTGATGGCAAGCGGGCGATTTCTGGTTCATCGGACAAGACCATCAAAGTTTGGGATTTGTCGAGTGGAAAGGTTATTGCTAATTTTACCTGTGAAAGCCCGATCGCCTGTTGCGCCATTGCACCCGATGGAGTCACAATTGTCGCAGGCGACGCATCCGGCCGCGTATATTTCCTGCGGCTAGAAGGGGTGGAGGCACTAACATGAATTCCTCACCTCTCTCAACTCCCATCTCTACCGCTGCTTACCCAAGGGAATTTCAGCAACTCCTGCGAGAAAAAACCGAGAATTTTGCAGGGCGCAAGTTTGTTTTTTCTGCCATTTCCGACTTTCTGAACTCCCACAGCCGCGGTTATTTCACAATTGTCGGCACTCCCGGCTGCGGCAAAAGTTCCATCCTCGCCCAATATGT
>NZ_JAUBQU010000117.1:0-19258 GCF_036701435.1 Microcoleus sp. Pol12A5 | reverse complement strand
CGTTCTTGTTTGACTGACAATATATTAGATTCTTCTGAGTCCTTTTGTCAAGCGTGATTGAGATGCTCTTACCCTGGTATTGGAGTAGCTTCAGGAATTCCGATGGAATTTCAGTTTGGCACGAATTGGGCACCATTTTCTGAAGCTGTTGGTGACTTTTTTGGCAGCATTTTGGGCTTTGAAGCTTCAATGGCATTTATGCTAGAAGCCGGCTTTTTAGGAATTATGCTGTTTGGTTGGGAGCGCGTTCACCCGATCGTCCATTATTTCGCTACAATCATGGTAGCCTTCGGCGCTAACCTATCCACAGTCTGGATTTTAGTCGCTAACTCTTGGCTGCAAACTCCTGCGGGTGGAGAAATGGTCAATGGCAAGTTTATTGTCAGCGATTACTTTCAAGCAATTATGAACCCGTTCGCATTAAACAGCATTCTTCATATGTTTTTTGCGACGTTAGAAACTTCGCTGTTTGTCATTGGGGGCATTAGCGCTTGGTACATTCTCAATAAGCGCAACCAAGCCTTTTTTTCCAAGTCTTTAAAAATTGCCATAGCGACAGCAATCGCCGTTGCACCTTTGCAAATATACATCGGACATTTGAGTGCCGAACAAGTTTATCACTATCAACCCACTAAATTAGCAGCAATCGAAGCTAAGTGGGAAACTTCACCAGCGGGAGAGTCAGCCGATTGGACTTTGCTAGCTTTACCTAATGAAAAAGCCCAAAAAAATGACTGGGAAATTAGCGTACCTAATGGCTTAGGATACGTTTTGGAATTCAAACAAGAACTCTCCGAACCCGTACTCGGATTGAAGGAATGGCAGCCAGAAGATAGACCCCGGATGGTGGGTTTAATCTACTATTGTTTCCGCATCATGTCCGGGATTGGATTCTTCTTTTTAGGACTGATGCTGTTCAGTATAATTCAGTGGCTGCGAGGCAAACTTTCTGCTGAAAATATTAACAGTCAACCTTGGCTGATGCGCGCTTGGGTATTAGCTGCTCCCCTGGGATATATTGCTGTAGAATCGGGTTGGATTGTGCGCTGTGTCGGCAGACAACCTTGGGCTTTATACGGGCAAATTCGCACTGCTGACGCGGTGTCAAATATCCCCGCCAGCAATGTTTTAACTTCTCTCAGTTTCTTTGCTGTTATTTACAGCTTTTTGTTTGTTTGTGCCTTGTATTTTGGCAGCAGAATTATCCGCCAAGGGCCTAATTTAACTCTGCCGGTACCGGGATTAGACAATGAACCTGCAATCGAAAGTCAACCCGCAGAACACATTCCCGATCAACGTCCCGTAGAAGCACAACAATAGGATATTTTATGCAAGCTTTGGAGCATTTTCTCCCGCAAGTTTGGTTTGTAATTTTGGCTTTGTTTCTATTGCTTTACGTCATGTTAGACGGTTTTGACTTAGGAGTAGGCATCCTGTCTTTGACTGCTGATGACGAGGAACGCAGGGGCATCTTAATGACGAGTTTGGGTAACGTTTGGGATGCTAACGAAACTTGGCTGGTGTTGATGGGTGGCGCTCTGTTTGGCGCATTTCCCCTCGCTTACGGTACGATTTTGACAGCGCTGTACATACCGATTTGCATGATGCTTTTTGGTTTGATATTTCGGGCTGTAGCCTTTGAATTTCGCGAGCATTCTAATCGCAAATTATTCTGGAATTATGCCTTTGGTGCTGGCAGTTTTTTAGCAGCTTTAGCTCAAGGATTTGCCCTCGGTGCGGTGCTTGAGGGCATTGCGGTTGATGAAGCCGGTCACTTTGTAGGTTCTACTTGGGATTGGCTGGATTGGCGATCGATCTTGGTTGCTTTGACGCTGATTCAAGGCTATGTTTTGATCGGTTCAACCTATCTAATTATGAAAACGGAGGGGGAACTGCAAACAAATCACTATCGCACGGCTAAAATTGCGGCGGTGACCACTTTAATCGGAGCAGTTTTAATTACGATCGCTACTCCGATTTTTTACGAAAGTGCTAGATCCAGGTTGTTTGAGAAACCGCTAGTTTATGTGTTTGCCGCGATTCCTTTGCTGGGAGTCCTGTTGGTAGGACTGCTGCTGAAAAGTCTCGCAAACAAAGAAGAACGCACGCCGTTTGTCTGGACGATTCTGATTTTTTTGCTTACTTTCATCGGCTTGGGATTAATTGTTTTTCCCTACATTATTCCGTCGCAAATCACGATTTACCAAGCCGCAGCTTCGCCCAGCGCCCTGGTATTTATGATTGTGTTTATGGGCGTTCTGCTCCCGATTATGATTTTTTACAACATCTACAATTATGTTGTGTTTCGGGGTAAGGTTGTCGGCGGCCACTACGGCGAATAAAGCATAATACAACCGCAGATGCAGGCAAATATACGCAGATAGTATCAAGTTTATATACTGGTCGATCTGCGTATATTTGCGGTTAAAAATTACAAGTTATTGTTTTATGATACCATCACAACTTACGAAACCATACTACACATACCATAGCGCCAATAGGGAAAGGAACTGGTTGAGAATTAGCGATCGCACGTCATGCGATTTGAAATTTGAGATTTGAGATTGAACTCACGGATGAGTCCGGGGGCTTGTCACCAAATTGCTTGATTGTCAAATAATATTTGATCAACATAGGGAAAAAATTACAGTTAATTCTGTACCTAGCGAAGGTGCAGAGTTTGCGATCGGTATCTTTGTCAAATAATAAAATACAATGGAATAGAAGGTTTTAATTTAACTCTTTTATAATAAAGGCTCAATAAGTTATGGATGCGATCGCAAATTTGTCAGGTTATGAGATTACAGAGAAACTTTATGTAGGTACACGTACTTTAGTCTATCGAGGCATCCGTACCCGTGACCAATACCCAGTCGTCGTCAAACTGCTGCGAAACAAATACCCCACCTTCAACGAGCTCGTCCAGTTTCGCAACCAATATACTATTGCCAAAAATCTCGACTTCCCTCACCTCGTCAAACCCCTGACGCTGGAAGTATACCAGAATAGCTATGTCCTAGTAATGGAAGACTTTGGCGGAGTCTCCCTATCTACTTATCTCAAAACCGCAACAAATAAAACCGAACCATCTCAAGTTTTACCTTTAGTAGAATTTCTCCAACTCGCCATACAACTAACAGACATTATTCACTATCTATACCAAAAGCGAGTCATTCACAAAGATATTAAACCCGCTAATATTCTCATTAATCCACACACCAAACAAATCCAACTAATTGACTTTAGTATTGCCTCCCTCCTACCACGAGAAACCCAAGAAATACAGAATCCCAATATCTTAGAAGGAACATTAGCCTATCTCTCTCCCGAACAAACAGGACGGATGAATCGAGGCATTGACTATCGGAGTGACTTTTATTCCATGGGTGTGACTTTTTATGAGTTGTTGACAGGAAGGTTGCCATTTGTCTCGGACGATCCGATGAAATTGGTGCATTTTCATCTCGCCACACCGTCGAAACCGATCCATCAAATAAATCCAGAGATACCCCTAATTTTATCGCAACTTGTCAGTAAGCTGATGGCCAAAAATGCCGAAAAACGCTATCAGAGTGCATTAGGACTCAAGCAGGATTTAGAGATTTGTTTAGTTCAGTTACAAAAAACAGGCCAGATAGAATATTTTGAACTAGGAAAGCGAGATATTAGCGATCGCTTTACTATCCCCGAAAAGCTCTACGGTAGAGAAAAAGAAGTTAATCACCTATTAGCTGCCTTTGAGCGAATCAGCACAGGTAGCACCGAAATGATGCTAGTAGCAGGTTTTTCTGGAATTGGGAAAACCGCCGTTGTCAATGAAGTTCATAAACCGATTGTCCGTCAGCGCGGTTATTTTATCAAAGGCAAATACGATCAATTTCAACGCAACATTCCCTTCAGTGCCTTTGTGCAAGCTTTCCGCGACTTAATGGGTCAATTGCTATCAGAATCCGATACCCAATTGCAAACATGGAAAACCCAGATTTTAGCAGCCGTGGGAGACAATGGACAAGTCTTGGTTGATGTGATTCCTGAGTTAGAAGGAATAATTGGCGCTCAACCTCCTGCAACAGAATTGTCAGGAAGTGCTGCCCAAAATCGCTTTAATCTGCTCATGCAGAAATTTATGCAAGTTTTTACAAGTAAAGAACATCCTTTAGTGATGTTTTTGGATGACTTGCAATGGTCGGATTCAGCCTCCCTAAATTTGCTGCAACTATTGATGAGGGATACAGGATATTTATTAGTATTGGGGGCATATCGAGATAATGAAGTTTCACCTGTGCATCCATTTATATTAACAGTGGATGAGATAGTTAAAACAGGGGCAAAAGTGAATACGATTACTTTGCCAGCATTAAACGAACCCGATATAAATTTGTTGGTGGCAGATACGCTAAATTGCAAATCATCTGTTGCTCAACCTTTGACAAAATTAGTGTATGAAAAAACTCAGGGAAATCCTTTCTTTGCTACTCAGTTTCTCAAGGCATTACATGACGATAAGCTAATTAGCTTTAATTGGGAGATTCGGTATTGGCAGTGTGATCTTGCCCAAGTCAAAGCCTTAGCGATCACTGATGATGTCGTTGAATTCATGGCTTTGCAATTGCAGAAGTTACCGCCAGAAACTCAGGATGTTATAAAATTAGCTGCTTGTATTGGAGCGCAGTTTGATTTGAATACATTAGTAATTGTCAGTGAGAAATCTGCGGGAATGACGGCTACGGCTTTATGGAAAGCATTGCAGGAAGGTTTGGTGATTCCCACGAACAAAATTTATAAGTTCTTTACCCAATCGAATAGTGATGAAGTTTTCAAGGCTTCAGCCAATCCAACTTATCGATTTTTACACGATCGCGTCCAACAAGCTGCCTATTCTCTGATTCCCGATGATCTAAAACAAGCAACTCATCTCAAAATAGGACAATTAATTCTACAAAATTCCTCAGAGATAGGCCCCGATGAAAAACTGTTTGATATTGTCGGGCATTTTAATTTAGGAATTGAGTTAATTACTCAACCGAGGGAACGAGAAGCATTAGCTCAACTGAATTTGAAAGCTGGAGTTAAGGCGAGAAAGTCTACAGCTTACGCCGCAGCAAGGATTTATTTACAAATAGGAATTGAGTTACTTACAAGCAAGTGCTGGGTTCATCAGTATGAATTGACTCTAAATCTCTATGTTGCTGCTGCCGAAGTTGTCTATTTGAATCATGACTTTGATGGAATGGAACAGATGGCCACACTGGTTTTGCAATCAGCTCAGACAATTTTAGACAAAGTTAAAATTTACGAAATTTTAATCGTCGCCCAGACAGCTCAAGGCAAGACGTTAGAAGCGATCGCGTTAGGGAGAGATGCACTCTTACAATTGGGTGTTAAACTCCCCACCGAAACTGATGAAACCAAAATTGGCAAAGCACTACAAACCCTTGGCAGCCAACAAGGCGGCAAACTGATTGAAGAACTGGTTAACCTACCACTGATGAGTGATGCCACAACTCAAGCAGCAATACAACTATTGGGAGCTTTATTTCCGCCCGTTTTTCTGGGAATGCCGGGATTGCTACCCATTCTTAGCTCCATGATGGTGAGTTTATCCATCGACTTTGGGAATGCACCCGCATCGACGGTGGGGTATGCAATTCACGGAATGGTATTATGCGCCTTTTTGGAAGAGGTGGAAACAGGCTATAGCTTTGGTAAATTGGCGATGAATTTGCTCGATCGGTTCAATATCCGCGAACTCAAAGCCACAATTCCAGGTTTTTTTGGGAGCTTTATTCAGCATCGCCAAGAAGCTATAAGGGCAACGATACCGACGCTGAAAGGTAGCTATACGGCTGCTATGGAAACAGGAAATTTTTTACAATCTGCTTATAGCATACTCCTCTACCTGGAATCCAACTTTTTTAGTGGGGTGGAACTTGACACTTGGGAGACCGAAATAGCAAGTTATAGTGCTGCGATGACACAGGCAAAACAATATTCGGCTCAGGCGTATTTTGATATTATTCAGCAGACTGTGAATAACTTTAGGAAAGTCTGTATTCCGTCTGATTGCTTAATCGGCTCTGCCTACGATGAAACGGTGATGCTTCCTCAGCATCATCAGAATAATGAACTTACGGCGATCGCTAAGGTCTATGTTTACAAACTTTTACTTGCCTACTGTTATGGAAACAATACGTCTGCCCTAGGCTATATTGCCCAAGCCAAGCCGTATTTGATGGCAATATCGGGATTGATTCATGTCCCCATTTTCCATTTCTATGCAGCCTTGACGTACCTGGCAATCTTCCCCACCAAGCCAGAGCAGGAGCAATCAGAAATACTCGCTCTGATGGAAACTCATCAAACTATTCTGCAACAGCGGGCGCAAAATGCTCCCATGAATCATCTGCATAAGTGGTATTTGGTTGAAGCAGAAAAGCATCGAGTTTTGGGTAATAAATCTGAGGCGATTGAACACTATGATCGGGGTATATACCTCGCTAAAAAAAATCAATTTCTTAATGAAGAAGCATTAGCTAATGAACTGGCAGCCAAATTTTATCTAGAATGGGGTCAAGAAAAATTTGCCAAAATTTATGCACGGGAGGCTTACTATGCCTACAGTCGTTGGGGAGCCAAAGCTAAAGCTATTGATTTAGAACAACGTTATCCTCAACTCCTGCTTCCTATTCTTCAACAAGCTAGCTCCTATGCTTCCTTCAAGGAAACTCTTACGCGGGAAACGATCGCTTCTAGGAGCTCTTCTAGTAGCAACTCTGAATTTCTAGATTTGTCTACTCTGATCAAAGCCTCTCAAGCCATTTCAGGGGAGATTGAACTAGATAAACTCCTGACTACTCTCTTAAAAATAGTGATTACAAATGCTGGGGCAAGCCGGTGTGTATTATTGCTTAAACAAGATATTAATTTACAGGTAGTAGCCCTTGTCGTAGAGGGGCAGGAACCGCAACTATTACCATCAATACCACTAGAATTAAGTCAGGATGTAGCGATTAGTTTGGTCAATACTGTCAAGCGGAGTTTGAAACCGCTGGTACTTGCCGATGCGAGAGTAAATCCTCAGTTTGCTGGAGATAGTTACATTGAACAGCACCAGCCAAAAAGCGTTCTGTGTAGTCCAATCCTTAATCAAGGCAAGTTGATTGGAATTTTATATCTGGAAAATAACTTGACGGTGGGGGCGTTTACCAGCGATCGGGTTGAAGTGCTGAATCTAATTTGCTCTCAAGCTGCCATTTCTTTGGAAAATGCCCGTCTTTATCAAGAATCCCAACAAGCCCTTACAGACCTCAAACAGGCACAACTAAAAATAGTCCAAAGTGAAAAAATGTCGGCATTGGGCAACTTAGTGGCTGGGGTCGCTCACGAAATCAACAACCCTGTAGGCTTCCTTGCTGGCAACATTACCCCTGCTTTAGATTACATTAATGATTTGTTTGGATTGCTCGATCTATTTGGGCAAGAATATCCTAATTACACTGCGGCAATTAAAGAGGAAATTGAAGCGATCGACCTCGATTATATCCGGGAAGACTTACCAAAGTTAGTGGGTTCCATGAGCGAAGGAGTCAAGCGAATCAAAAGCATCAGCACCAGTCTTCGCATCTTTTCCCGTGCTGATAGCGATCGCCCCGTCCCCTCCAATATCCACGAGGGTCTCGAAAGCACCTTGATGATCCTAAAACATCGCCTCAAAGCTTCGGACACACGCCCAGAGATTCAAGTCATCAAGAAATACGGTGATTTGCCGAAAGTAGAGTGCTATGCAGGTCAGCTAAATCAAGTTTTTATGAATCTGTTGAGTAATGCGATCGATGCCCTAGATGAATCAAATACTGGACGGAGCTTTGCAGAGATTAAAGAGGCTCCTAATAAAATTATTATCGAAACCAAATTATCGGGGGAGCCTCAACAAGTTGTGATTCGGATTGAAGACAATGGGGTTGGCATTAATGAGGCGGTGCGAGACAAGATTTTTGATGATTTATTTACGACAAAGGAAGTCGGTAAAGGGACGGGGTTGGGGTTAGCGATCGCACGGCAGATTGTTGTTGAGAAACACTCTGGTATTTTAGAAGTAAATTCAGCGTTAGGTCAAGGTGCAGAGTTTTTGATTACAATTCCCGTCAAGACAATAGAATCAAGATAGTTGTGATGCAGCAATGAATGACATCCTCCTGTGGTTCGTCCGCATATCTCGTGCTGGGAAAGGTTGATATTAGAACAATATAGACCATTAGCCAATAAAGTTAAAAACATTAGTATCAATTGGGATGTTTCCCGATCTGGTTGATAAGCTATAACTATAAGGTCTAGCCACCAAAATTTTTTGAGGACTGGAAAATGGATGTCATCACTCACCTACCTGGGTATCAGATCGCAGAACAAATCTATGCAGGCTCTCGCACCCTCGTTTATCGGGGTGTTCGAGATAGCGATCGCACTCCTGTTGTCATCAAACTACTGCGAAACGAATACCCCAATTTCAACGAACTTGTCGGGTTTCGCAATCAGTACACCATTGCCAAAAATCTTAACTTCCCCAGTATAGTTAAACCTCTGACTCTAGAAGTCTATCACAATAGCTATGCCTTAGTCATGGAGGACTTTGGAGGGATTTCCCTATCTAATTATCTCCATATCGCCACTGATAAAAACCAACCTGCTAAATCTTTATCTTTAACAGAATTTCTCAACTTGGCACTGCAACTAACAGACATTCTCCACTATCTTTACCAAAACCGAGTCATTCACAAAGATATTAAACCCGCTAATATTCTGATTAATCCCGACACTAAACAAATAAAACTAATTGATTTCAGTATTGCATCTCTGCTACCACGAGAAACTCAAGAAATTCAGAATCCCCACATCCTTGAAGGGACATTAGCCTATCTCTCTCCCGAACAAACCGGACGAATGAATCGGGGTATTGACTATCGTAGCGACTTTTATGCCCTCGGTGTCACTTTTTATGAATTATTGACAGGACATTTACCATTTATCTCTGATGACCCGATGGAACTGGTGCATTGCCATCTCGCCAAAGAGTCAATACCGATACATCAAATTCATCCAAAAATCCCCATAGTTTTATCGCATATAGTTAGTAAATTGATGACCAAAAATGCTGAAAGTCGCTATCAAAGTGCATTAGGATTAAAACATGATTTAGAAATTTGTTTAGTTCACTTAGAAAAAACTGGTAACATTGAGGCTTTTGATTTAGGACAGGAAGATATTACAGACAGGTTCCTGATACCAGAAAAACTGTACGGTAGAGAAAAAGAAGTCGCTCGTCTATTAGCTGCCTTTGAAAGAGTCAGCACAGGCAGTACAGAAATGATGCTAGTAGCAGGTTTTTCTGGAATTGGCAAAACCGCAGTCGTGAATGAAGTTCACAAGCCAATTGTCCGACAACGTGGCTATTTCATCAAAGGCAAATACGACCAGTTCCAGCACAATATTCCCTTAAACGCATTTGTGCTAGCATTCAGGGATTTAATGGGGCAATTAATATCAGAATCAGATGCTCAGTTACAAATATGGAAAAGCAATATTTTGACAGCAGTTGGCGACAATGGACAAGTCTTGATTGATGTAATTCCTGAGCTAGAACGCATCATTGGTAAACAGCCAATAGCACCAGAACTATCGGCAAGTGCCGCCCAAAATCGCTTTAATTTGCTGATGCAGAAATTTGTGCAAGTATTTACGCAAGCCGAATATCCTTTAGTAATGTTTTTAGATGATTTGCAGTGGGCAGATTCGGCATCCTTGAAATTGTTGCAACTGTTGATGGAAGATACGGGACATTTATTGGTGTTAGGTGCTTATCGAGATAATGAAGTGTCTCCTACTCATCCATTTATTTTGACGGTGGATGGGATTATAAAATCCGGGGCAACGGTGAATACAATTACTTTGGCTCCTTTGCAAAAAGATGAGATTAATCAATTGATTTCAGATACTCTTAGTTGCGGATCAGAGATTGGCCAACCTCTGAAAAAACTTGTGTATCAAAAAACTCAAGGTAATCCATTTTTTGCTACGCAATTCCTGAAGGCTTTACATGACGATGGGCTGATTACTTTTGAGCCCCTTGTGTCCCCCACCCCCCTTTTATCCCCTCTTACCAAGGCGGGACAGACGGGGGTACAAGGGGGGTGGCAGTGCGATATTGCTCAAGTGAAAGCCTTGGCAATTACTGATGATGTGGTAGAGTTTATGGCACTGCAATTGCAGAAAATGCCGTTTCCTACTCAGGAAATGCTTAAATTAGCCGCTTGTATTGGGTCCCAGTTTGATTTAGCTACTTTGGCAATCGTCAGTGAAAAGTCGGCGGAAGTTGCGGCTACTGCTTTATGGAAATCTTTGCAAGAAGGTTTGATTATTCCGACTACGGAAGCTTATAAGTTCTTTACTCAATCTGATAATGAGTCGGTTTCTAGTGCAGCGGCTAATCCGACTTATCGGTTTTTGCACGATCGCGTCCAGCAAGCTGCCTATTCTCTGATTCCAAACGATCGCAAGCAAGCAACACATCTACAGATCGGTCAACTACTTTTAAGAAATACTGTTGTGGCAGAGCGTGAGGAAATCTTATTCGAGATTGTCAATCAACTAAATCGCGGTCGCTACTTATTAACTGATCCAGAAGAACAGGAAAGATTGAGCCAGTTAAACTTATTGGCAGGACGAAAAGCTAAAACTTCTACTGCATATACTGTTGCCTGCGAGTATATAACTACGGGCATGGAATTATTGAGAGAAGACTGTTGGAATATTCAATATGAATTATGCTTTGCGCTCCACAAAGAACGGGTTGAAGTTGAATATTTAAATGGCAATATTGAAGCATCACAAATCTGGATCGATCGCACTATCGAACGGACAAGAACTGCCCTAGATAAGGCAGAAATTTACAACTTGGCAATTATTCAATATACCCTACGAGCTGAGTATCCAGAAGCTATTGCTGCGGGGATGAAAGCTTTATCGTTGTTTGGTATTGATATTACCGATGAGGATTTTGAGGTGGTACGCGATCGCGAAATTGCGACTGCTCAAGCCATCTTAGAAAGCCGAGGGATTGCTTCTCTCAGCGATTTACCCATGATGACCGATCCTGAGAAAAAAATGGCTACAAAGTTAGCTATTGCTATGGGCCCGCCCACCTATCGATCGCATCAGCGTCTGTGGTCAGTCATTTGTGCCAAGGCTGTTAATTTGTGTTTGGAGTATGGTAATACGCCTGAAATAGGCTATATTTACCCAGCCTACGGTGGCTTAAGCGGTTATGCTTTAAATAACTATCAAAATACAGGTGAGTTAATCGATTTAACGCTGCAATTAATGCCAAAGTTTAATGATAGTTCTGCTGAAAGTGTAGCCTATTTAATGATTGGTAGTTCCCTCCGTCATTGGTCTCATCCTCTTAGATTAGCCAGCCAAGATTACCAAAAGTCCTATCAAATTGGTTGGGAATCAAGCAATTTACAATATGCTGCTTATGCTTTTGGACACAATATGTACTGTCGTTTTTACCAGGGAGTAGAACTGAAAGAATTAGAGGGAGAAATTAATCAATCACTGGCTTTTAGTAAACAGCAAAAAAATCAATGGTCTATCGATATACTAACTGGTGGTCAAATGCTTGTAGCCAAGTTGAGAGGAACAAAAACTTGGTCAAAAAGTATAGAAAATGAGTATCTCCAACGCTGCCGAAAACATAAAAACTGGCAAGTTATCTGTATTTATACTATTCTTAAAAGCCAAATCCTCTACCTCTGCGATTGCCCAGAGTCAGCTTTAGAATCTGCCGAGAAAGCTGAAGCTGAGATTGTTAATGTTGCTCCCCAAGGCTTACTTCCCTATGCCAGACATCGCTTTATCTATGCTCTACTGTTATGCGAAAGTTACGAGCGAATACCACAAGCCAAACAATCCGATCTGTGGCAAAAGTTGATAGAGTATAAACAGCAATTAGCTGTTTGGGCGCAAAACTGCTCGGAGAATTTTAGCGCTGCCTCCGAGCTAATTTCAGCAGAAATGGCGCGTATTTCTGGAGATAAATTATCGGCAATTGAACTGTACGATCGCGCCATTTCCCTCGCAAAAGAGCATCAATTTCTCAACGAAGAAGCACTAGCTAATGAACTTGCAGCCAAATTCTATCTCAATTGGGGTAAAGAAAAAGTCGCTCAAGCCTACATGATTGAGGCCTATTACTGTTATGCCCGGTGGGGCGCCCAAGCCAAAGTTGCTGATTTAGAACAACGTTATCCTCAACTTCTCGATCCTCTCCTTCAGCCACCCCGATCGTCTACCTCTTTTAAGGAAACTCTTACCCTTGAAACGATGGCTTTTAACCGCTCTTCTAGCACAGCCTCGGAAGTTCTAGATTTGGCAACTCTGCTCAAGGCATCTCAAGCGATTTCAGGGGAAATTGAACTCGATAAACTCTTGACTACTCTGTTACAAATAGTGATGACAAATGCTGGGGCAAGTAAGTGTGTCTTACTGCTAAAAAAAGATATTGAGTTACAGGTAGCAGCCTTTGTGGAAGAGGGACAAGAACCGCAGCTATTACCACCCATTCCGCTAGAATCAAGTCAGAATGTGGCGATCGCTTTGGTGAATACTGTTAAGCGGAGTTTGAGACCTCTGGTACTGGTTGATGCTAGGTTATGTACTGAGTTTTCTGGAGATAGTTACATTGAAAAACACCAGCCTAAAAGTGTGCTTTGCAGTCCAATTCTAAATCAAGGTAACTTGATTGGAATTTTATATTTGGAAAATAATCTGACAATTGGAGCCTTTACAAGCGATCGCGTCGAACTGCTCAATCTGCTCTGCTCCCAAGCAGCAATTTCCCTCGAAAATGCCCGCCTCTATCAACAGTCACAACAAGCTTTGACAGAACTCCGTGCCAGCGAAGCCCGCTTCCATAAGATGGCTGACAATATTCCAGGGATGGTCTTTCAATTCCAGTTGGCTGCTGATGGTGCTAAGTCTATAACCTACGCAAGTTCTGGTTGCATCGATCTGTATGAAGCTGAGTCAGAAATGGTTATGGCAGGAATCATCAATGTCTTCGATGCAGTTTATGTCGGCGATATCGCTGATGTTGAACAAGCAATTACCAAATCTGCCCAAACCCTGACCCCATTTAATCATGAATGGCGCAGTGTCACCCCGTCCGGCACGATAAAATGGGTGCAAGCGATATCCCAACCAGAACGACGAGGCGATGGGTCAACTGTATGGGATGGTGTTGTCTTTGATGTGAGCGATCGTAAACGCAGCGAAGCTGAATATAAAGCTGCGGAAGCAGCCCTGCAAATTTCCGAACAGAACCTCCGCACTATCTTCAACAACGTCAGTAGTGCCATAATAATTCACGATCTGCATGGCAAGGTACTCGATGTTAATAATCGACTGTTAGAAATGTTTGGTGTGGAGCGAGAGCAAGCGCTGCAATGCTCGATCTTGGATGACTATTCTACACCGGATAATCCGTTCTATCTGCTAGAAGACTGGTGGAGAAGGGTCTTAGCCGGGGAAACGATTCAATTTGAGTGGAATGTCAGAAAAATTGATTCTAATACAGTCTTTGAGGTCGATGTCACCCTCAACCGCATCATCCTCGATGGCAAACCAGTGATTCTTGGTAATGTGGTGGATATTAGCGATCGCAAACGCGCCGAAAATGAACGTCAACAAAAGTCAGAAGCTTTAGAAAAGACTTTACGAGAACTTCAACAAGCTCAAATCCAACTTATCCAAGGTGAAAAAATGTCAGCTTTGGGTAACTTAGTCGCTGGTGTCGCTCATGAAATTAACAACCCTGTCGGCTTCCTGACTGGCAACATTACCCCTGCCTTAGATTACATTAACGATTTGTTTGGATTGATCGATCTAGTGCAAAAAAAATATCCCCAACTAGAGCCAGAGATTGAAAAAGAAATCGAAACCATTGAGCTTGACTACATCCGGGAAGACTTACCCAAGTTAATTGAATCGATGCAAGAAGGCGTGAAGCGAATTCAAGACATTAGTATTAGTCTGCGGACATTCTCGCGTGCGGATAGCGATCGCCCCATAGCCTGTAATATTCACGATGGCATTGATAGCACAATTATGATCCTTAAACATCGTCTGAAAGCAAGCGACACTCGCCCCGAAATCCAAGTCATTAAGGACTATGGCAATATCCCAAAAATCGAATGCTATGCCGGACAATTAAATCAGGTATTTATGAATATTTTGGGGAATGCGATCGATGCTTTGAATGAATTAAATATTGGACGGAGTTTTGCCGAAATTAAAGCCCATGCCAATCAAATTATCGTCAAGACCGAATTATCTGGCGATAGAAAACAGGTAGTAATTCGGATTAAAGACAATGGTATTGGCATGAGTGAAACGGTGCGAGAGAAAGTTTTTGATAATTTATTTACTACTAAGAGTGTAGGGAAAGGAACAGGATTGGGATTAGCGATCGCGCGTCAAATTGTAGTAGAAAAACATCACGGACAAATTAAAGTTGAGTCTGTCCCTAGCGAGGGGAGTGTGTTTTCGATCACTATCCCTGTCATCTAAGGGAATATAATAGAATTCAATATTATATCAACACATTTGAAATACTACCCAATTAACGATTGCAAAACATCAGGTCGGCTAACCTTATTTCGGTAAATTTCCAAGTGAACCATTATCTAGGTATAACATGAATCCAAATAAAACCATACCTTTAAGACTTGTGCTAGTAGTTCCGTTTGTATTGCAAGTCTTTGCAGCCGTTGGACTGACTGGCTATCTGTCCCTGCGAAATGGACAGATAGCGGTCAATGATGTTTCAAGTCAGTTGCGTAAAGAGATCGGCGATCGCATTAACCAGCAAGTCCTGAACTATTTGGAAAGACCTTATATTGCTGGACAAGCGATTGTCGCGGCTGCTCAAGAGGGGCAGTTAGATTTAACAGATGTCACCAAACTGGAACGGACTTTCTGGCGGTTGGTTAGCCAAGGTACGATCGAATTTATGCAAATTGGCTTGGCTGATGGCACGGGTATCACCTTAGAGAATACACCCAAGGACGGCATCGTTTCTCGTATTGGTTCCAAAGCGAATCTACCTCAGCGTGAAATCTACCAACTGAACGATCGAGGTCAACAAACTAGGTTGGTAGAAACTCAAGCAAAGTTTGACCCCCGGACTCGACCCTGGTATAAAACTGCACAGAAAGCCGGAAAACCAACCTGGTCATCTCAGCCCTATTTAAGCCAGGTGGATAAATTGGTGACAATTTCTCTATCTCAGCCAATCTACGACAACAATCGAGTATTGTTGGGAGTTCAAAACAGTAACTTTCGGATTAGCAAGATTCATACCTTTCTCAGTCAGCTAAAGGTGGGTCAAACAGGACAAACATTTATCATCGATCGCTCGGGCAACTTGATTGCCAGTTCAACGATCGAAAATCCTTACATTATTGATCTTAAAAAAAAGGATTTGCAACAAATTCCTGCCGTCAAGTCTGAAAGTTCTGTAATTAGTGCCACAGCGCAAGCAATCCTCGATCGATTTGGTAACTTTAACGCCATTACACAGAGTCAACAGCTTGATTTTTGGCTGGCAAATCAGCATCAGTTAGTTCAAGTTTCAGCCATTCGAGACGAACGAGGTATCGATTGGCTCAGCGTCATTGTGGTGCCCGAATCAGATTTCATGGCACAAATTGATGCCAACACGCGCACCACAATTTTACTCTGTTTGGCGGCGTTGGGTTTGGCAACTATTCTAGGCATCTATACTTCTCGCTGGATTACCAGTCCGATTCTGAAATTACAAAAGGCAAGTGAGGCGATCGCATCTGGCTCTCTTGACCAAACAGTGGCAGTTAAAGGGATTGATGAATTAGAAGCCCTGGCTGGTTCCTTTAACCAAATGGCAGGACAATTGCGAACTTCCTTTACAGAACTAGAAACTCGTGTAGAAGAACGCACCGCCGAACTCACTATTGCCAAAGAAGCTGCCGATAATGCCAACCAAGCCAAGAGCGATTTCCTCGCCAACATGAGCCACGAACTTCGCACACCTCTCAACGGGATTCTCGGCTATGCCCAAATCCTCGAACGTTCCAAAACTATACCCGAAAAAGAACGTCATGGTATAAATATTATCCACCAATGTGGCTCTCATCTACTAACATTAATCAACGATATTTTAGACCTTTCCAAAATCGAAGCCCGCAAACTAGAACTTACCTCCAAAGCCATTCACTTGCCATCTTTCCTGCAAGGAGTAGTAGAAATCTGTCGAGTGCGTTCAGACCAAAAAGGTATCGAGTTCATTTATCAACCAGATACAAACTTACCCACAGGAATTATAGCTGACGAAAAACGACTCCGCCAAGTGCTACTCAATCTCTTAGGAAATTCGATTAAATTCACTGATAAAGGCAGCGTGACCCTCAAGGTAGAAGTGATAGAATCAAATGCAACAATGCCATTGCCTCAGCTTAAATTTCAAGCGATCGATACAGGAGTTGGCATCGCATCTGACCAAGTAAACAAACTATTCCAAGCATTTGAACAAGTAGGCGATCGCAAACGCCACGCGGAAGGCACAGGCTTAGGTTTAGCCATCAGTCAAAGAATTGTGGAATTGATGGGCGGAAAAATTCAAGTTGAAAGCCATCTGGGAATAGGCAGTAACTTCTACTTTGAAGTAGCACTGCCGATCGCTATCGACTGGGCACAAAAAAGTTCAGTCAAAGACGGGCGCACAATTATCGGCTATGAAGGGCCACCATGCCACATATTGATCGTGGATGACCGTTGGGAAAATCGGTCAGTATTGGCGAACCTGCTAGAGCCTCTAGGGTTCACATTTACTGAAGCAGAGAATGGTCAAGAAGCCTTAGAAAAAGCTATAGAAAAACTGCCAGATTTAGTTATAACTGACTTAGCGATGCCAGTAATGGATGGCTTTGAAATGCTCAAACAGTTACGAAAATTGGAGGATATCAAGCATTTACGGGTGATAGTATCTTCCGCATCGGTGGCAGAAATAGACCAGCAGAAAAGCTTAGATATGGGTGGAGATGACTTTCTGGCCAAACCCGTTGATGCAAAGGAGTTGTTGACTTTGCTTGCCAAACATTTACAACTCATCTGGAAATATCATGTAACTGAGTTAACAACAAGCAATAATGAAGTATCCACGAAAGAACTAATTCCCCCATCGGCTGCGGATTTGCAAATTTTACTAGAACTGGCACAGGATGGCTTCCTCAGAGAATTGGCAGAAACCGCCGCTCAAATTGGGCAAAAGGATCAGCGCTATCAGCCCTTTATTCAGCAAGTAATACAATTAGCTAAGCAATTCCAAACTGAGAAGATCGAGGAATTAATTCAAGAACATCTCACTAATAATAGTTAAAAGTTGGATGGCTATGACTATGACCATAGGTTTAACTGGCTTAATTTTAATTGTTGATGATACTCCCACAAATTTGGATGTCATCTCGGAAGCGTTGAGTAATGCGGGGTATAAGGTGGCGATCGCTACCAGTGGCGAACGCGCTCTGCAACAAGTTGAGCGGCGACCCCCCGATCTGATTTTACTGGATGTGATGATGCCGGGAATTGATGGATTTGAAACCTGTCAACGCCTTAAAGCTAATTCCAAAACTTGCGATATTCCAGTTATGTTCATGACCGCTCTGGCTGATGTAGACAACAAAATTAAAGGGCTTAACCTTGGTGCAGTAGACTACGTTACCAAGCCCTTCCAAGAACAAGAAGTGTTAGCGCGAGTGAAAACTCATTTACAGTTGCGTCTCTTGACTCAAAACTTAGAACAGCAAGTGGCTCAAAAAACTGCTGAATTAAAAGCAGCTCATATCCAAGTCATTCAACGCGAAAAATTGTCTGCTTTGGGCAACTTGGTGGCTGGTGTTGCCCACGAAATTAATAACCCCGTTGGCTTTCTTTCTGGCAATATTCAGCCCGCTTTAGACTACATCAAAGATTTGTTTGGATTGCTGGATTTAATTCAGCAAGAATCTGCTAATTTCAGTGTGGCAATTCAAGAGGAAATTGAAGCGATTGACCTCGACTACATCCGTGAAGACTTACCTAAGTTAGTTGGCTCGATGCAAGAAGGAGTAAACCGGATTAAAGACATTAGCATCAGCTTGCGGACATTCTCGCGTGCTGATAGCGATCGCCCCGTTGCCTGCAATATCCACGACGGGATGGATAGCACAATTACGATCTTAAAACATCGCCTCAAGGCAAACGACACTCGCCCTGAGATTCGGGTAATTAAAGATTATGGTGATTTACCAGAAGTAGAATGCTATGCAGGACAGATCAATCAGGTATTTATTAATTTGTTGGCTAATGCGATAGATGCTTTAGAAGAATCAAATACGGGACGTAGTTATGCTGAAATCAAAATTAATCACAATCAAATTATTATCAAGACTGAATTATCGGCAGATCGGCAGAAAGCAATAATTAGTATCAAAGATAACGGTATTGGCATGAGTGAGACGGTGATGGAGAAGGTTTTTGATGATTTATTTACAACTAAAGGTGTGGGTAAAGGCACGGGATTGGGATTGGCTATCGCACGGCAGATTGTAGTTGAGAAACACGGCGGTACAATCGAGGTAAATTCTGTAGTTGGAGAAGGGACGGAGTTTACGATATCATTGCCTACAAACCGATGAAGTTAATTATGCGATCGCCGAATTTAACTCTTACACAAAGAGGCGCACATTAATTTTTAGCAGTCAATATTTGAGATGAGGATAGCCAAAATGAATGCAGGTATAGATTTAACCAGTCCAATTTCCGGATACCGTCTAATCGAGCAACTGTACAGTGGTTCTAAAACCCTGGTTTATCGAGCCAGCCGAGAAACAGATCAGATTCCAGTTGTCATTAAACTATTAAATCGAGACTATCCCAGCTTCAGCGAACTGCTGCAATTCCGCAACCAGTACACCATCGCCAAAAATCTACGTCTGCCGGGAGTCGTTGAACCTTACAGTCTGGAATCCTACCGCAACAGCTATGCCCTAGTAATGGAGGATTTTGGGGGTATTTCTCTGCGAGACTACGCCCAAAAGCAAGCGCTGACTCTGGCAGAAATATTGGAAATTGCCATTCAAATAACTGATATCCTTGACGGACTGTACCGAAACAGAGTCATTCACAAAGA